>JAQCKY010000588.1 GCA_027592155.1 Pseudomonadota bacterium | reverse complement strand
CTTTTCCAGCAGTTTAATGCCGGGAGCGGCAACACCATCGTCATTGGTAATGAGAACCCTGGCTTTGCGGATATCCAGCGGCACCTTAAGCATGGGCGGAAATTACCGTCGCGCCGCCCATATAAGGCTGGATTGCCTCGGGCAGAGCAATTGATCCATCCGCCCGCTGATAATTTTCCAACAGCGCGATCAGCGTCCGCCCCACCGCGAGGCCGGACCCATTCAGCGTGTGAACCAACTGCGTGCCCTTGCCTTCGCTTGGTCGAAACCGTGCCTTCATGCGACGGGCCTGAAAATCGCCGCAAACGGAACAACTGGAGATTTCGCGGTACCGGTCCTGGCCCGGCAGCCAGACCTCTATGTCGTAGGTCTTGCGGGCAGAAAACCCGATATCGCCGGTGCTCAACACCACGACGCGGTATGGCAGGCCCAGGCGTTGCAACACCATCTCCGCGCAACCGGTCATCCGCTCCAACTCTTCATCGGAATGATCCGGATGCGCAATACTTACCATCTCAACCTTGTTGAACTGATGCTGACGGATCATGCCTCGCGTATCCTTGCCGGCGGATCCGGCCTCGGACCGAAAACACTGGGTAAAGGCGGTATACCGCAACGGCAGGTCCGCTTCTTCGAGGATCTCATCGGCAACCAAATTGGTCAGCGGCACTTCTGCGGTCGGGATCATCCAATAGCCGTCGTCGGTTCTAAATTGATCCTCAGCGAACTTCGGAAGCTGGCCGGTGCCGAACAAGGCGTTGTCCCGCACCAATACAGGCGGGGAGACCTCGGTATACCCGTTCTCCTCGGTATGGAGATCGAGCATGAATTGCCCCAGGGCGCGCTCAAGTTTCGCCAAAGCCCCTTTCAGGATCACGAACCGGGCGCCTGACATCTTAGCGGCGCTCTCGAAATCCATGCCGCCGAGCCGATCGCCGATGTCAAAATGTTCTTTGGGCTCAAAGTCAAACTTAGGCGGATCGCCCCAGACCCGTACTTCAACATTATCATTTTCATTCGTCCCCACGGGGACATCGTCGGCCGGGATGTTCGGTAAAGCAGCAAGCGCTTCATCGAGGGCTGCCGCCGCATCACGCGCCTCAATCTCAGCCCCGGCTTGAGCGCTCTTTAATTGGCCGACCTCTTCGATCTCGGCATCGGCGTCCTCGCCCTTCCCTTTTTTTTGCCCGACGATTTTTGAGAGTTCATTGCGGCGGGTCTGTACTTCCTGCGCACGGGTTTGGGCATCGCGGCGGTTGGCGTCGAGTTCGATCAGATGCGCCGCCATCGCCGGCATACCACGGCGCGCCAGACCGGCGTCGTATGCATCGGGGTCGTCTCTGATCAATCTAATGTCGTACATGGCAGGAATATTCCGGATTAGCTTTCAAGCTATGGTTTCAGGCTGGCCCTTATAAGACTCATGCCCGAATCCGGCAAGCGCCGGGGCGCGGCGGCCCAAAATGTTAACCGCGTCAGGAAGCGTTAAAATCGGTCTCGTCGAAGATTTCCTCTTCCACGTCATCCGCCTCGGCCCGCTTTCTCTCGACGAATTGGACCGCGAAGATTGAAATTTCATAGAGAATAAGGATTGGCACGGCGAGCCCGATTTGGCTGATAACATCGGGCGGGGTCAAGATAGCCGCCGCCGCAAACACCCCGACAATGGCATATTTGCGCTTTGCCCGAAGCCCGGCCGCAGTCGCAAGTCCGACCCGGGCGAGCAACGTCAACAGGATCGGAAGCTGAAAACTGAGCCCAAAGGCAAAGATCAAACGCATGACCAACGAGAGATATTCGTTGACCTTCGCCTCAAGCTGGATGGGCAGCGTACCGGCGCCGCCTGGGACTTCGAAGCTCAGGAAGAACTGCCAGGCGAGTGGAAAAATAAAATAATAAACCAGCGCGCCGCCCATAAAAAACAAGATAGGTGTCAGCACCAAATAGGGTAGGAGCGCCTTCTTTTCATTTTTGTACAACCCCGGTGCGACGAACCGCCAAAATTGTCCCGCCAGGAAGGGAAAAGACAGAAACAACGCCGCAAAGAACGACACTTTGATGTAAGTGAAGAACGCCTCATGCAGCGCCGTAAAGATCATCCGACGGTTACCGCCCTGCTCCGCCAACGCATTTGCGAGCGGCTGAACCAAGAACCCGTAAATCTGCTCGGCAAAGAAATAGCTGATAAGAAAAGCGACGAAGAGGATGATAACCGAATAGATCAGCCGATTGCGCAACTCCACCAGATGTTCGAGCAGAGGCATTTTAGCGGCTTCGCTCACTTGACCACCTTTTCGACCCGATCTTCGGCGGGAGGTTCAACTTTAACCGGCTCTGGTTCAGTCTGCCCGGGTACCGCGTCGGGTTTGGCTTCGGTATCCGGTTGAATCTCTATCTCGGCGATATCGTCAAATTCACCCAAAGCATCCTCGACTTCATCGTCGAGTTCTTTTTCCGCCTCAAGAACCAGCTCACCGCCGGAGAAGTCCATAGAATTTCGAATCTCACCATCGGGATCGACGGTTTTCTCGATCAGATCGGTGGCGTTGGTATTGCCGATTGATTGAAACTGCTGCTTGATGTCGTCGAGTTCGGATTCGCGGATCATATCATCGAC
>JAQCKY010000587.1 GCA_027592155.1 Pseudomonadota bacterium | reverse complement strand
ACTCGTCGGGTTCGTGCTTTCCGGCAATCTGATTGCCGGCGTCGGCATTCTCCTGGTCTACGGATTTTGCTCTTCGGCGGTGTTGATCAGCAATCAGACACTCATCCAAAGCACCGTCGAGGATCATATGCGGGCCCGCGTTATGAGCCTCTATAGCCTGACCATACGCGCCGTGCCCGCATTCGGTGCCTTCGTCGTCGGTCAATTGGCGGACCGGGTTGGTCTGACCACCTCCCTCGTCGGTGGCGGAATAGCCGGGCTGATGTTCTGGCTGTGGGTCCGCCACACGGCCCACCGAAATCGACTAGCGGTGCAAATTGAATAGCAACA
This sequence comes from Pseudomonadota bacterium, assembly GCA_027592155.1. Classification (GTDB taxonomy): domain Bacteria; phylum Pseudomonadota; class Alphaproteobacteria; order Rhodospirillales; family UBA2165; genus JAQCKY01. Next base: position 2,288 of record JAQCKY010000587.1, on the reverse strand, counting down.
TGCCCGCCATCATCATGACGTGATATGGCAAGTCTCACCGCTATCCGCAGAGGTCACGATGGCTTCGAGGATCTGAACGTTGTGAAGCAGCTGGGCACGGGTGAAACGATAGTTCCCCCTGCCCTCGACCGCGTCGGCCCATTGATGAAGATTGGCCGTAACCGTATCCGTCTTGCGATAGGTGCGGGTGTGAATTTCCTCATCCATGCCGCGCCAGGTGAGTAGAGAGGGTTCGGGTTTATCGACATTGGAGACCTCCCGGATCTCGGCCCAGCCAAGATCACCGAAGATCGAAATACGCTGATAGAACGGTGTCGTTGCGATCGAGCAAAAATAGCCCGTCATTCCCGACTCATAACCGAATTGAATCGAGAGGATATCGTCATGGGGGTAGCTGTCGGACCGGTGCGCCATCCGGGCAGTGACGGAACTGATCGGCCCGGTAATGGTTTGCATGAAGTCGGTCTGGTGGACGCCCAACGCGGTCAGCGTCCCGGCGGGCGCCTGTTTTGGGTCTTGGCGCCAGCCCGTCTCGGGCTTGCCCGCGAAGAGATTATAGGAAGCATTCGCCTCGTAATGCAGCAAGGTGCCGAGCTCACCCGCCTCGACCATGCGGCTGACTTCTTCGAATGCACCCTCGAAGCGCCGCTCGTGGCCGATTCCTAGGATGATGCCGGCCTCGTCGCAGGCCGCCAGCATGCGTTCGGCCATATCGGCTTCCAGGGCCAAGGGTTTCTCGCAAAACACCTGCTTGCCCGCCTTGGCAGCGGCCACAACCGGTTCTTCGTGAAACCCGTGAGGCGTGACGACGATGATCGTATCCACCTTGGGATCGTCCAGGGCTTCTTGATAATGTGCCGACAAGGGTATGTTTTTCTCGGCGGCGAAGGCTGCCGTCGCGTTATGGTCGGCATCGACGCAGCGCACCACTTGGATGCGGTCGCTGTCTTCCAGGCAGTTGATGATCTGTTTGCCCCACCATCCGAGGCCGATCACGGCGGCATTCAACATCGCTACACCGACCGCGTCTGAAGATCTTTTTGGGTGACGTCACCCAGATACGTGTAACCCGTATCGGCAACACTGCCGGCACCGATATAGACGCCGATGACCTCAATCGGTTCGGTCGGACTCAAGTTGTGAAGCCAATGTTCAACGCCCGCCGGTATATAATGGAAATGCCCGCCCCGCACTTCGACCCGGTCATCACCGGCACCTGCCAGCCCGTGGCCGCTGATGATGTAATAGATCTCTTCGCAATTCTCGTGGCAGTGTTTTTTGTGCACCGCGCCGGGCATGAAGCGCGCCTTGAACAAGGTCGTATCGCTACCTGTATGGCGGCCGATGGGCAGGCGGAAATCGGTAATCATCCAGCCGTCGCCTTCGTCCATATTCTCCGGCTTCACATCGTCCATATGCGTAAAGACGCCTTTGCTGATCGCGGTTCTGGGCATCGCGAGATCGGCATCCGCGACATCGCCCCGAAACTCGTACCCGGTCGCCGCGACGTCCGGTGCACCGAGATAGAAACCGACGACGACAGCTTCTTCGTCCTCGCTCTGATTATAGAAAAAATGCTCTTCCCCCTTGGGGACGAGACGGCAATGGCCGGCACGAACCTCAGCCCGCTCGTCGCCGATGCCGACAACACCTTGCCCGCTGATATAGACCGCGATCTCATCGCAATTGTTATGGACATGTTTGGCGTGATTGGAGCCGGGCCGGAATGTCGAATGATAGGCCGCGGTCGAACTCCCCTCCCTGCCGGTGATCGGCACGCGATATTCGGAAATCGACCAACCTTCATCGGAGGCCATCGTCACCGGCGGATGGTCCTCAATATGGATGAGGGGGAATTCGAGCGTCATCATTGCCTCCCAGGCTTATGTTTCTCTGATTATCCAATCAGGATCAGCAGACTTAAACCCACCAGCATGGTCAAGACCACCCAGCGGAAGATCTTCTCAGGCAGAACCCGAAACAACTTAGAACCACCCCAGACGCCAAGCAAATACGTTGGCAAGATCAGCGCGCTCCACATGATCGTCACCAAAACGAAACGCCCGCTAAACGGAAGGGTAAGCGCTAACAATGTGCCATGGGCGTATATGGTCAGGGCGATATTTGCGCGCTGCACCAGAGGCGAATCGGGCAAAGAGATCAGATACATTACCGAAGGCGGGCCGCCGACGGCACTGATGCCGTTTGCCCACCCGCTGATTGCACCGGCGATACCACCCGGCACCATCCCCCTTGGCCCTGTATATTTCCAACCGGACATTTGCACG
>JAQCKY010000586.1 GCA_027592155.1 Pseudomonadota bacterium | reverse complement strand
AAGGCGACATGGTTGAAGCCGGGTTTGCGGCCGTGGGTCAGGAACCAGACATGGTGATAGGTCGAGCCGTCGCAACGCATGAAGTCGCCCATACCGTTGACGATATCGGTCAGCTTGAAGTTCAGACGCTCTGTATAAAATTCCACCGCTGCATCCCGGGTGCCGTCGGGCACACCCCAAACCACATGACCGATGCGCAGAGGGTTGATCTGTTCGCCTTTGTCGAGCGCCCCATCAGCTGCGTCGTCGACAATTCGACGGTTCATCCTGGGAACTGCGTCCTGAAAGTTAAGCAGGGGCGCATCGATACCGACTTCTTCGATCTTGGCGAGCCGGAATCCGACAGCGAGTTGTGCCGGATCAATAACGTGCAACGTCCCGTCATCGTCCTTTTTGACGTCCCGGTCCCTGGCCAGTTCAGCCTCGATCGCATCCAAGGCCTCTTGGGTATCGACCCCAAAGATCGTCTCGCGGACGGTCGAGCCTTCCTCGAAGGTCGGCGGTAGAGCCGGATCATCACTAGGGCGAATGACAATAGTCTGATTCTCGCGCGTTTTGAAAATCGCACCGTCATCGCTTTTCTCAACCACACCCAGCCCGAAATCATCGTAAAACCGGATTCCATCCGCGAGCGCTTCGCGGTCGACGCCATAAACCAGTGATTCAATCCGTAGGATCGTCATGACTTTCTCCAAACCTTCCAAAACGCGCTGTTCCTGCGCCACTTGCCGGTGAGTATACGGGAAAATTCCGCGTAGGGAACCAGCACCGCTGGCATCAGTGATGCCGCTAGGCGATAACCGGCTTCATCTGAATTGCCCTGCCCCAGGCACCATGTCAGCATCCGCAGACAGGCAAAAAAATGGCGGAGGAAAGGATGAACGGACGAGTTGCGATCGTCACAGGTACCGGTCAAGGGTTGGGCCGTGCCTTCGCAAAAGGCCTGGCGGCAAAGGGTGCCAAGGTCGTCATCGCCGAGATTAACGAAGCCGCCGGAACCGCCGTCGCCGATGAGATTACGGCCGATGGCGGCGATGCGCTGGCCATCGCAACCGACGTCGCAAATTCCGAGAGCGTCAACAACATGGTTGAGCAGGCGCTGTGCGCATTTAGCGGGATCGATATTTTGGTCAACAACGCCGCCCTGCTCTCGAAGCTTGAGCGGAAACCGATGATTGAGTTGACCGACGATGATTGGGGTGACGCATTACAAGTGAATGCGACCGGCGCCTTCTATTGCGCCCGCGCCGTGGTGCCCGCCATGCAAAAGGCGCAATGGGGCCGGATCATCAATTTATCCTCGGACACGGCAATCTTCCCACCGATTGGCGCAACCTTTGCCCATTACATCACCTCAAAAGCGGCACTGATCGGCCTCACCCGGGCGTTAGCGCGGGAACTCGGATCCGATGGCATAACCGTCAACGCGGTGATGCCCGGCGCAACCGAGACCGAAGTCAATCGGAGCGCGGCGCGGCGGGAACACCAAATGGTCCACGTCGTGCCGTTGCAATCGATTCCCCGCGTCGAGGTTCCCGAAGACCTCGTCGGCGCCGTACAATTTTTGGCCTCTGACGACGCCAGCTTTATCACAGGTCAATGCCTGCCGGTTAACGGCGGCATCGCCTTTATCTGACCCAAAGGAGTTACGACTATGCCCAATGGCCTGCATCTGGTTGGCAGCATTCCCCTCGAAAATGCCGACGCGGTTTTCCAAGCGGTCGGGGAAAGTATCGGTGCCCACGCCCACCGTGTTCCCGATGGCGAAACCGGCAATCGGATCTCCTGGCTTGGCTGGCAGAACCACGTCTTCGAGGACGATCCAAACTTCGACTATATCACCGCCGAGCCCGATCCCCGCATTGAGTCGACGCCGGAGTGGATGCGCCAGAACACCTGGTTCACACTGAAAGACGGGGTCGATCCGGCGACCATAACCATTCGGCCGTTGAATTATGCAAAACATGCCATTGAGAGCTATCAAACCTTCAAGGCGAAGAAGGACGCCGGCATCATCAACCCGTCGGCCCGGTTCATGGTCGCCATCCCGGCCCCCTTCAACATCCTGAATTCCGTCGTCGCCCCGACGGATCGTATCCGCATCGAACCCCGTTTCGAGGACCGTTTGTTCCAAGAGCTCGACGAAATCACTTCGGCGATCCCCCACGATCAACTCGCCCTGCAGTGGGATTGCGCACACGACATGCAGGCTTACGACAATGCCCGGAAAACCTATTTTGATAACCCGCAAGATGGTTTGGTGGAACGCTGGATCCGGATCGGCAATCGGGTCCCCGCCGATGTCCAGCTCGGGTACCATCTCTGTTACGGCTCACTGGGCGGTAAACATTTTGTGGAACCCAAGGACATGGGCGCCATGGTCGATGCCGCGACGCGCGTATGTGCGGGTATCGGCAGGAGCATCGAGTTCTTTCACATGCCGGTACCGATCGAGCGGGACGACGATGATTATTTCGCACCGCTTAAGAATCTAAAGCTTCGTCCCGAAACCGAGTTTTACCTCGGCCTCATCCATCTCGCCGACGGCGCGGAAGGCACACGCAAACGCATGGCGACTGCGAATAAATATTACCAAGGGTACGGTATTGCGACCGAATGCGGT
>JAQCKY010000585.1 GCA_027592155.1 Pseudomonadota bacterium | reverse complement strand
CAAGCCCTAGCACTGGTTCGCAGCGATATTCGCTTTGACGTCCTCGAAACGACGGGACGCCGGCCGGGCGCAACGCGTTCGCGGCGTTCGACACCGGTTTCTGCTGGCGGCACCTTGTCGGAACATCCCGGCAGGACTGTCGGACAAAAAGGGGATAGAAACGAACGATGAGTGGGGTTGAACTGCCGAAGATCACCTGGTGTACGAAGTGCGTTCTGCCATCGAGCTCGGCAATCCCTCTGACTTTCGATGAGAACGGCGTGTGCAGCGCCTGTCGAGTGCAGGAAAAGCGTGCCCGGATCGACTGGGATGAGCGGCTGGCGATGCTGCAGTTGGAAGTCGAGCCCTATCGCCGGTCTTCCGGATACGACTGCGTGATTGGGGTGTCGGGCGGCAAGGATAGCTACTACCAAGTCCACTTCGTGAAGGAAAAACTTGGACTGAACCCGCTGCTGGTCACCTACGACGGCAACAACTACCTCGACGTCGGCTGGCGCAACCTGATGCGAATGAAGGAAGTCTTCAACGTGGATCACATCATCCTGCGTCCCAGCGTTGACATGTTGATCCGCATGAACCGTCTGTGTTTCCGGATGATGGGAGACATGAACTGGCAAAACCACTGCGGCATCGTCACCTTGCCGATGCGTATGGCCGTGCAGTTCGACATCCCGATTGTGTTCTGGGGTGAACATGGCCATGCCGACCTGGGCGGCATGCATTCGCCCCAAGACTTCGTCGAGTACACCCGCCGTTACCGCCTCGACCAGCATCTGCGCGGTTACGATTGGTATGACATGATGGGCGACGCAGAAGATCCGATCGAGGAGAGGGAACTGGAACTCTTCAAATATCCGGAGGACGAGGAAATTCTCGCCGTCGGGCTGCGCGGGATTTATGTCGGCATGTACGATATCTGGGATGCCAATGCGCACGCCAAACTGGTCGAGAAGCTCTATGGCTGGGAGCCGTCACCGGAGCCTTTCGAGCGCACTTATCGGCGGATTTCAAACCTCGACGACCGTTACGAGAACGGGATCCACGACTACCTCAAGTTTGTGAAATTCGGCTACGGCCGCGGTACCGATCACGCCTGCAAAGATATCCGCCACGGCTATATGGACCGAAAAACAGGCATCGAGATGGTGCGCAAATACGACCATGTACGATCATCCGATCTGCAAATTTGGTTGGAATATGTCGACCGAAACGAAGAATGGTTCGATACGATCGCAAACGGGTTTAGAGATCCCAGGGTGTGGCACCGAGACGAAAGTGGCGATTGGCTGAAGCGCAACATCTGGGAAGAAGATGATTATTCGGACTAGAAGAGTGATAAATGAGCGACAGCCGGCGCCAATGTCGAGTGTAAATACGTGACCGGTTCAACAAGGGGCGACGAGATGAAGGCGAGTGATATCAGGCCTGACGACGCCATGAAAGGCCAACAAACCGCGATGGAGGCCGATATCGCTATGTTACTCACACATCGAGAAGATTTTGTCGATGTGGCTTGCCCGGCTTGCGAGAGTGAACTAGCTGCCCACGAGTTTGATCGCAAGGGATTTTCCTATTGGCGCTGTAAACATTGCGAGACCGTTTACAACAATCCTCGCCCGACTCCAGAAATTCTAGCGGCGCTTTACAGTAATTCGGAGGTTTACAAGTATTGGAGCCGAAATGTTTATGAGGTGAGCGCGGAAAACAGGCGTAAACTTCTATTTCGTCCTCGCGCCGAGATGCTGGTTCAACGCTGCCGCAATGCAGGCCTCACCGGAGGTGCGATGCTTGAGGTGGGCGCCTCTCAGGGCTTGTTTTGCGAGGAAGTCGCGGCGCTCGGATTGTTCGATAGTGTCATTGCGATCGAGCCTACACCTGATCAAGCGCAAGTATGTCGTCAAAAAGGAATAGAGGTTCATGAACTGAGCTATGAGAAGCTTCGGCTTAAATCAAAACTAAATGCAATTGCCAGCTTTGAGACCATCGAACACCTATTTTCCCCTAAGGCTTTTATGGAATGGGCGCACGGCAACTTGCGGCCGGGTGGTTTCCTAATGTTGACCTGCCCGAATATCCGCGGGTTCGAAACGCTTGTGCTTGGACAGAATTCAGGTGCCGTGGATCACGAACATCTGAATTATTTTTCTCCCGATTCCTTCCGTCTCCTCGCCGCCAAAACAGGCTTTACGGATGTCCAAATAACGACGCCGGGTAAATTGGATGTTGAGATTGTCCGAAACGCACTTGCCGACGGAATCGTCGATCTGGAGACCCTCGGTCCCTTCATCGCCACATTAATCACCGATAAAAATAAGCAGACTGCTCGCCTATTTCAGAAGTTTTTGCAGGAGAGTTGTCTTTCTTCGAATATGATGATTCTCGCTAGAGCGGGTCATTGATATGATTCTTGGAAATATTTTCCGTCGACAATCGACTGTATACTTCCGAATTGCGATTCTGCAGTGAACTCAATGAGCCAAGAAACCAAAGACCGCAAGCCGTCTTTATTCGCAATATTCCTCAACAATAAAATAATAACATGCGATACGGCGATCCCCATTGCCATGGAAGTGCGTCGCCAGAATCCAGACGCCGAAATCGAAATCTATGTTGGACATTGGCCTAC
>JAQCKY010000584.1 GCA_027592155.1 Pseudomonadota bacterium | reverse complement strand
GGTGCCGCCATAAAGGTCCGTGGAACTGACGATGTTGTCCCCCGCCGACGCAATATTCTGAACCGCCATGGCCGACGCGGCCTGTCCTGAGGAGACCGCCAGCGCGGCCACACCGCCCTCTAGCGCCGCGAGACGTTTTTCAAGAACGTCGCAGGTCGGGTTCATGATGCGGGTGTAGATATTGCCGAGCTCTTTCAATCCAAAAAGATTGGCGGCGTGCTCGGAACTATCGAATTGGTAGGACGTCGTCTGATAAATCGGCACGGCGACCGCATTGGTTGTCGGGTCGGAGCGATGACCGGCATGTAGAACGATTGTCTCTTTATTATCGGAAGCCATGATTTTCCTCTCAAAAATTGATTATTAAATTTCAGGTTGAGCTGACGTCGTTTTACCTAAATTGATCCAACATCCGGTCGAAATGGGCAGAGCCTGCCCGGAATACTTCTTCGATAACCGAAAAATGGTGAAACCCGGGAACCGAAAAATACTCTGCTTCCAGACCCGCCTTCCGGCATGTCTCGACATACTCCTGGGATAGCACGTGGAAACCCTCAGGCTCATCGCCGCCAACAATGGCAATGACCGGTGCGTTGGGTTGTGGCGGATGCGCCAGCGAGTCGTTGCGACGGGCCATTTCGATATCCAGCCGCACATCGCCATTGACCGACGTATGCATGATCGGTTCCGGATCGAAGACCCCACTGACAGGCACGGCACCTTTGAAGATGTCCGCGGGTAACCCATAAGCCGTCCAATCCTGGCGCATCATCATCCCGGTCAAATGACCGCCGGCGGAATGACCCGAGATGCAAATCCGGTCGCGATCGATGCCCAAATCGTCAGCGTTTTTATAAACCCAAATCACCGAATTCCTGACTTCGTCGACGATGTCATCGAGAGTCACGTCAGGACAGAGGTCATAGTTGGGTGCGATGTGGGTAACACCGGCGGCGACAATATCCGTCGCCAGGTGGGAATGAGCCTCCTTATCACTGCCCCGCCAGTAACCGCCGTGGATGAATATCTGCGCCGGAGGAAGGACGCCCAGAGCGTCGCTTTGGGCCGGGAAGAGATCGAGCGTTTCCTTGGGCCGGTCGCCATAGCGGATATCATATTGACCGACCAATTTTTCGCGCGCCGCCGCTGCCCTCACCGACACCGCTCCCAATACCTCGAGCGTATCGGGAACCGTCATCCGCGGATTGAGATGGTATTCAATTGTCTCGTTGTCTTCTTTGCGCCAGTCGAACGCCATAATTTATCCCTTTCAACGTCTACCCAAATAGCAGCGAGGGGTAGAAAAATAGGTTCATGATCTTATCATAGAAACCAACGATGAAAATAGCGGCTCCGACCGCATAGCCAAGGCTGATCTTCCAGCCATAATTTCCCCACCGCCAAAGATAGACAAAGACAAATACCGGCAGGGCGATCTGCTGGCCGACGACAATTGACCCCAGAACAATGGCGATCAGATATCCGATGAACTGGCCAGCGAGTGGAAAATCCGCGGCTTTAGAGGCACTTCTGGCCATGAGCGACCAACTTCCGTTTTCCGCGACGGATTTTATCAGTTGCCGCCCATCGATGAAGACAATGGCGAGCAGAAGAACGACTGCAAATAGACTGACCGCCAGCGGAAATTGCTGCGCTTCAAACTCCCATGGGCTCGCCTCAAACGGGACTCGAATGAAAATCGCGAGCAATAGAAGCGTCAGCGGTAGTGAGAACAACGGATTGATCGAAGACCCTTCACCGGCAATCACCGCATCCGTACTCCGCTTTGCTTTGATGATGCCAAGCGCGGCGAGAAGCAGAGTGATTAAAGTAGGCGATGTATTTGGGCGGTGCGTTCAACAAAGTGTTGATGACGGCCTGACCCTTGGGAACATCGATATAAGGGAGATTAAAACCAAACAGCTTTCTCTGCTCTGCCAAATACGCGGGATCCTTAGCAGCGTCATCAAAGGCTTTGCGTAAAGTTGCCACGGTCGCATCAGAAGTGTTCGGTGGAACAAATGCTGAATAGCTCATTCCGTTCACCGTCTTCGTCAGCCATTTATAGACTTCATATTTCTCGCCGCTGGGAGCCTTTCCCTTAATCTTCTTGTAATGGTCCTCAAAGCTGGGGAAGTCCGGCATGATTTTGGCGGCCGACTGTTCCCAACCCGGATAATCATAATACCAAAGCGGGGTTGCCTTACCCGTTTTCACCAGCGCGGTCTCGGCACTCAAACGATACAAGTTCAAGCCGACGGTCTGAAGATCGACCTCTTGCCGACGCATCGCCTGAAGGACTTTGGCACCCCCGCCATAGCCCGTAATATAGCGATAATCCGCACCCATAAGATCGAGGGTCATTCGTCCCATAAGATCAAAGCGAAGATGCGGACGCTGTCCCCCGTAGGTCGCGGGCTTGCCGGTTAGGATCGCATCCCTGTTCTTAATTTTGTCCGTGGAAACGTAGAGCACAGCTGGATTAATGAAGGCACCGAGAAATGGCATCTTCCCATAGTCGGCCCTGAACCCCTTACTATCCGTAATCTGCGAGACCGGAGATATAGCCGAATGTTGGTGATGAGGTAAAAGAAGGGCGGCGTATCCTGGCGATGATGAAGTCGCC
>JAQCKY010000583.1 GCA_027592155.1 Pseudomonadota bacterium | reverse complement strand
CCGCCTCCACAATGTCGAAGGCCCCGCCTTTACCCGACAAACCGCGGGCGACGTCGAGGCGGCAATAGCAAGCGGCTCCGTGGTCGTCGGATCGCCCGATACGGTGCGGAAAAATTTGGCGGGCCAAATCAAAACGCTCGGTATCAACAATCTCATCGTCGCCCCTTATTTCGGCAATATCAGCCACGAAAACGCGATGCGCAGCCTGACGATGTTCGCCGAAGAAGTAATACCGGCGCTGGAAGATTTGTAAAAGAGGTTCTCTTCTCCTCCTCATACTGAGCCGGTCGAAGTATGAGGTGCCCCCCCGGTCTCGCCTGAAGCTCATCTTTCGACAGGCTCAAGATGAGGGTTTTCTATTCAATAAACCGCGACATAATTAAACCAGCGCTGATCCGCCAGGACGACCGAGGTTTCGATCTGGCGGTCGGGGATCGACCAATATTTGCGGAGCAATGATTCTTTTTGGTTCGGCGTGACCAAGGTAAATCCGTGTTTTTCATAAAACTTAATCGCCCATCCAGCCGCGGCCCAGGTGCCGACCAGAAGCGGCCGGTCCGTCATCTCGGTAATCGCCGCGATCAAAGCGCCTCCGACACCGGTCCCCTGCGCCGCAGGTCGCACATAGGCATGGCGGATCAATGAGACGTCTTGCACGGGCTGCACGCCCATCACACCGATGAGGTCTCCGCGCTCATCCTCACAACCGAGGAATTCAACACCGGCGGCGATCTCGTCCCGCAGTTCCGCTTCGGGCATATAGGGCTCGTGCCAACGATCCACCGGAATAATGCCGCGATAAGCCTCCGCCGCTTCGTTGATGATGCTAACCATCTCCGCGACGTCGTCATCGGTACAGCGGCGGATATTCGGGCTCATTTCAACCTGTCCCGGACACCGCCTGGAAACGCTCGACCATCGCAGACATCTCGGTAGGCGTGGGCTGGCTCTCAATCTGTATCAGGTCCTGGTCCATGACCACCCAGGGCAAGGCGCGTTTTGTCCAGATGTCGCCGATGGGCTTTATCGATGACGGATCATCGAAACTGCCGTGCCGAAGCACGACAAAATCTACCTCGACGTTCTTGCGCTCACCATAAACGCGGGTGCCGCAATTTGCGCAGAAATGGCTTTCATTGACACCGCCGCTATCCGCGGTGCGGTCCCAACTCCTCGGTCTACCTTGGATCAGAGAAAATGCCCGTCTCGGCACGATCACAGAGGTGCCGAACGCACTGCCGGAATGGCGGCGACATTCAGAGCAATGACAACGATAGGCGGTCAGCGGTTCCGCCGTCAGATTAAAGCGCAACTCCCCGCATTGGCATCCACCGGCATAGGGGGCCGGCATTGTCAGGCTTTCTGTACATCGCGGGCGAAACGGCCGGCGGTCATGCCGCCATCGATGACCAATTCCGCACCATTGACCATCCGGGCCTCATCGGAGGCCAGATATAATATCGCGTAAGCGACATCATCCGGTTCAAGGATTTTGCCAAGCGAATTATCCGCTGCCAAATCAGCTCGTGCGGTTTGCTCGTCTCCCGCGTCCTCAAAAAACCGCTTCAACAATGGGGTATCGGCAATCGCCGGGTGCACCGAGTTGCAACGCACCGGATATTGTTCCTGGGCACAATAGAGCGCTACGGACTTTGTGAGATATGCGACCCCCGCCTTAACCGTGCCGTAACCGATCGAGCGAGGCCGAGCGAGAAGACTGGACACCGAAGAAAGATTGACGATGGAGCCATTGCCCGTGTCGCGCATCATTGGCAGGGCCAATTTGCAGCCATGAAAAACGCTGTCGAGATCGATTTCGTGAAGCTTTTTCCAGGTCGCGAACTCGAGAGATTCGATAGAACCACCGATACTCACCCCGGCATTATTGACCAGAATATTGAGCCCGCCGAATTCCGCCTGCGTGCGCTCCAGCGCCGTTGTCCAATCCTCAGGCATGGTAACGTCATGACCAATCGCGAGGGCCTTGCCGCCGCTCTCGGTGATCGCTGCCGCAGTGGCCTGGGCAGATTGCACGTCAATATCCGTAACAACCACCGATGCGCCCTCACGTGCCAGCATCTCGGACGCGGCCTTCCCCAGACCCGAACCGGCCCCGGTGACGAGAGCGATCTTACCGGCAACTCTCCCAGACATGGCTAGTCAACCCGCGGCGAATAGCCGCAGCTCAAGCCGCCGTCGATCACGACTTCGGAACCGGTCATCATCTGGGAATCATCAGACGCTAGAAATACAATCGCCGGTGTCACGTCCGTGGTCTGGCAGATGCGCCCGACGGGAACCATCTTGCCAAGCCGCTCAATGGCGCCCGGCTCCTTGGTGAACTGATCGATCAAGGGTGTTTCGATATAGGTCGGATGGATTGAGTTGCAGCGCACCTTGTATCCTTTAGCGGCGCAATCGAGCGCGACGCTTTTGGTGAGGTAACGCACGCCGGCTTTTGCCGTGCCGTAACCGAGTGTATTGGGGTTACCCATAATCCCGGCAACGGACGAGATATTGATGATCGAGCCGCCACCCGATTCCGCCATCGCGGCAACCGACGTGTGACAACCGAGATAGACGCTTTTGAGATCGATTTCCATCAGCGTGTCCCATTGCTGGACGTC
>JAQCKY010000582.1 GCA_027592155.1 Pseudomonadota bacterium | reverse complement strand
CTGGTTTCGGACCGCCTCGGAACATTCGACGACCTTCTATGGTCAATTGGCGGCGGCCCGTCTGAATAAAAATGACGGTTTGGATGTTTCCGTGCCGTCTCCCATTGACGCGGCGGAATCTGCTGAATTCGATCGGCATGAGGTTGTTCAGGTCGTGCGCCTTCTAATCAGCATAGGGGAACGCACGCTGTTATCCCGGTTTATCCGCCGGCTCGGGGAGATAAACCGCTCCCCCAGATGGCTCACCAGTGTCGCGAAACTGGCGCGGGATGGCGGACGCGCTGATCTCGCCATATCGGTCGCGAAGCGGGCGAGCCGTGAAGGTGCGAATTTGGGATATACCGGCTATCCGACGATTCCGGCAAAGACCCAGGATGGATTAGAAGCACCGTTGCTGTTTGCCTTAATTCGGCAAGAGAGCGCCTTTGATCAGCGCGCCATCAGCCATGCCGGTGCCCGTGGGTTGATGCAATTAATGCCCAGAACGGCCCGGCATGTCGCCCGGAGGATTTCCAAGCCATACGTTCCAAAACGGCTGACAGAGGATCCGGCTTACAATATTAATATAGGCCAAGCCTACCTTCGCGAATTGCTGGAAGATTTCGATGGCTCCTATATTTTGGCGCTCGCGGCCTATAATGCCGGCCCCGGCCGGGTCCGCCGATGGATCAAGGCGTATGGCGATCCGCGGCAGAGCAACACTGACGCCATCGACTGGATTGAAATGATTCCGATTTCAGAAACCAGGAATTACGTTCAACGGGTTATCGAGAACCTGCATGTTTATAGACAGCAGCTAAACCCCTCCCGCTTGGCGTTTAATCCGGTAGAAGATTTGCACCGATGAGTCCGGATGAGCATAGCGCTGCCCTACCCGTCGCGCTCTCCGACATTGAGAAGGCGGCGGCGCGGCTAAGTGGGGTGGCCGTCCAGACGCCGATTTTAGAATCCCACCGGATCAACGATCTGACCGGCTGTCGCGTTCTCTTCAAAGCGGAGGTTTTGCAAAAAACCGGTTCGTTTAAATTCCGCGGCGCCTATAACCGGCTTTCAAAATTGAGTACGGCTGAAAAATCGCGAGGAGTTGTGGCTTTTTCGTCGGGTAATCATGCTCAGGGCGTTGCGCATGCGGCGATGTTGCTGGGAATACCGGCAACAATTGTCATGCCTGCGGATGCGCCTCGCATCAAGATCGAAAATACCAGGGGCGATGGTGCAACGGTCATCCCCTATAACCGTGCGGATGCCAACCGTGCCGAAATCGCAGATAAAATTGTAGCCGAAACCGGCGCAACTCTCGTCCCGCCCTATAACGATCCGGACATCATCGCCGGGCAAGGGACTTCGGGCTTGGAATTCACTGCTCAGGCGGAGTCAATCAATACCGGGTTAGACGCGTTGCTGGTCCCGTGCAGCGGTGGCGGCCTTGTTGCCGGATGCGCCACCGCTTTGGCTGCGAGGATGCCCGGTTGCAACGTCTACTCGGTGGAGCCTGCTGACTTCGACGATACCGCCCGCTCCTTAGCCGCGGGGCAGCGGTTGGAAATCAACGCCGGACAGAGTTCGATCTGCGACGCCTTGTTGGTCGAAAGCCCGGGATCGCTGACGTTTCAGGTAAACAACCGGCTCTTGACGGGAGGTCTGACGGCATCCGACAGCACCGTCGGAAACGCCATGCGTATGCTCGCGCAGGAGCTAAAGCTGGTTGTGGAGGCAAGCGGTGCGATTGCCTTCGCAGCTATTTTGGAGGGTAATTGTGAACTCGAGGGAAAAACGGTCGGTGTAATGCTGACCGGCGGAAACGTCGACCTAAAGACTTATCGGGAGATAATTGGGTCTGACTAAGGGCCGGGTGGAAGAGCTATTCCGCCGCTTCGCTCGCCTCGACTTTGGGTTTTACACCAAGCAGGTTTATCCCGCCTTCGCCTTCTTTTTTACCGTCCTTCTTACGCTGACGCGCGTCCTCAACCCGTCGGCAGTGTCCCTCAAGGAAGGCGCCCTGCTCAATCGCAAGGCTCTCATGCAGAATGTCACCCTGAACATGTGCGGTTTTTGCGAGCGAAACCGAGCGTGCTTTAATCTGACCGGTGACGAAGCCGTGTACGCGGACGACATCCGCTGAAACCTCGCCATTAACTTGGGCCGTCTCACCAATCACCAAGACGTTGGCATCAATGTCACCCTCGACGGCGCCGTCGACTTGTATCTCACCTTCGCTATGAAGATTGCCTACGATTTTCAGGTCGGTGCTGAGAAGCGAAGGCGGTGCCGGCGTAATCGGAAGTACGGGTTTCCGCTCGGCTTCTTTATTGGGTTTTGTAAACATACCTTCCGGCCTTGATGAACATCCACGGGTTCAAGGCCTTGCCATTGTGAACCACCTCATAGTGGAGATGGGCACCGGTACTGCGTCCGGAGTTGCCGACAAGGCCTATCTTGGTCCGATAGTCCACCTTATCGCCTGGTTTCACAAGAATCTTATGCAAATGTGCATAGCGGGTTTTGAAGCCACTCCCATGGGTGATTTCAATGACCCGGCCATAGCGGCCTTTCCAGCCGGCCTTCGTCACGACACCCGGGGCGGGCGCATATATCATGGAGCGCATCGGGGCGCCTAAATCTAACCCGT
>JAQCKY010000581.1 GCA_027592155.1 Pseudomonadota bacterium | reverse complement strand
CCGGCGGTGGAAATCGAGTTGATGCGCAAAATCAAACGCGCCATCGATCCGAAGAACATTATGAACCCCGGCAAAGTCGTTCAGGCTTAGTCCCTATGACAAGCTATTCCGCTCCGCTCGACGACTATCGTTTCCTCATCAACGATGTGATAGGCCTCGAACAGGTTACCGCCCTGCCCGGCTGCGGGGAAATGAATGCCGAGATGGTTGAGGCGATCCTGAGCGAAGCCGGCCGGTTTGGATCGGAAGTTCTCGCGCCGCTCAACCAGTCCGGCGACAGGGAGGGTTCCAGCCTCGAAAATGGGATCGTCAGAACGCCGAAAGGGTTTAAGGAGGCGTACAAACTATATGCCGAAGGCGGTTGGACCGCGATGACGGGCGCCCCCGAATTCGGTGGCCAGTCGCTGCCCTGGCTCGTCACGGCGCCGATCAATGAAATGATGAACGCCGCCAATATGGCATTTTATCTCTGCCCGGGCCTTACCCAGGGAGCCGTCGAGTTGCTGGAAGCGCATGGGTCGGCGGAACAGCAGGAAACCTATATCGCGCGGCTGCTGTCCGGGGAGTGGTGTGCGACGATGAACCTGACGGAGCCTCAGGCGGGCTCCGACCTTGGTAGCATCCGAACCCGCGCCGTGAAAGAAGACAAACATTACCGGATTAGCGGGCAAAAGATTTTCATTACCTACGGCGAGCACGACTTCACCGACAACATTATCCACTTGGTGCTCGCCAGGACGCCCGATGCGCCCGAAGGCACCCGGGGAATTTCCCTGTTTATCGTGCCGAAATTCATGATCAATGATGACGGGTCCCTCGGCGGCCGAAACGATCTGCGGTGCGTGTCGCTGGAACATAAGCTTGGCATCCACGCCAGCCCGACCGCCGTTATGTCCTATGGCGATGACGGCGGCGCCATCGGCTATCTGGTCGGCGAAGAAAACCGGGGCCTCGAGTTCATGTTCACCATGATGAACAACGCCCGCCTCCTGGTTGGCAGTCAAGGCGTCGCCATGTCAGAGTTGGCGACCCAGAGAGCCCGCGCTTATGCCCGGGAACGCGTCCAGGGACGTGCCGCAGGCTCCAAAGACGCAGTTTCTATCCTAAACCATGCCGATGTCCGGCGCATGCTGATGTCGATGATGGCGCAAACCGACGCTGTCCGGTTGCTGCTGCTCTATACGTCCGCGCAACTCGATGTCGCGAGCAAACATCCCGATGAAAATATTGCCGCTCAACATCAGCAACGGGTCGATCTGTTGACCCCTGTTGTTAAAGCGTGGTCGACGGACATCGGGATCGAGTCGGCCAGCACCGGCATACAGGTCCATGGCGGCATGGGCTATATCGAGGAAACCGGTGCCGCCCAAATTCTGCGCGATGCCCGCATTGCCACGATTTACGAAGGCACAAACGGTATTCAGGCAAACGACCTGCTGGGACGGAAAATTGTCCGGGATGAGGGGCGCGCGTTGAGCGACCTTCTTGCGGAAATCAGAGCCGATGCGAAAAAACGGAACGACCCCCGCCTATCTCAAGGCTGCGACGCCCTCAACGAGGCAGCCGATTGGATCGTAAAGAACTACGCCGATAACGCGGACGCCGTCACGGCGGGTGCTGTCCATCTGTTGCGCTTGGTCGGGATCGTCACCGGCGGTTGGCTGATGGGCCGTTCCGCCACGGCGGCGAAAGCAAAACTCGATTCCGCCGACGGTGATCAAGTTTATCTCAACAGAAAAATCGTGAATGCGGCCTTTTTCTCTGAGAACTATCTTCCTGAAGCGAGCTTGCTGCTCGAAAAAATCAAGGGCGCCGGCCAAATCGTCGGCGACACCCAAATAGATTTTTTTGAATGAATCCAATTTGATAGAGCAATATATTCATGAAGCGTTTATATAAACTCGCTAAAGACCTGGATGTGGGTAATATTGTTGAACATGACTGTGAATAGGATTCCGATCCCGGCTGACCATGAATAGAGTCTCTTGGTACATATTCCGCCAACTCACCGTTGGTATGATCTTGGTCAGCGTTGGGCTGGCGGGGATTATTTGGCTTTCCCAAGCCGTCGGGCGATTGGACGCGATCGTCAACAAAGCGTCATCGGCGGTGACATTCATCTACCTGACGATGCTGTTGATCCCGAACTTTCTGACGATCGTTTTACCGATCGCCATATTCACCGTCGTTCTGTTCATCTATAGCAAGTTGACCGCCGATCGCGAGATCATAGTCCTGCGCGCCGCCGGCGTAAGTCCTTATAATATTGCAAAACCCGCGCTGCTGTTGGGCGTTATTGTTACCGCAATCGGCTATAGCCTGACGACTTACCTGACCCCAAAATCCTATGAACAATTCCGCGAATTGCAGTGGGATATCCGTTACAGCATCGCGAATGTTGTTTTGAAAGAGGGCGTGTTCAATACATTCTCGGACAAAATCACCGTCTATTTCCGAGAGCGGACGGGCGATAACGAGCTGCATGGGATTTTTGTTCACGAAACACGGCCAAACGACGAACCGGTGATCTACATCGCCGATCGCGGTGCGTTGGTTGAAACGCCAAAAGGCCCCCGTGTCGTG
Organism: Pseudomonadota bacterium; assembly: GCA_027592155.1. Classification (GTDB taxonomy): domain Bacteria; phylum Pseudomonadota; class Alphaproteobacteria; order Rhodospirillales; family UBA2165; genus JAQCKY01. The sequence goes on along the minus strand of JAQCKY010000581.1, from coordinate 52 downwards.
ATGTTCGAAGTTACGTCGGCAGTACACGACAAAAACGATGGAAGCAAAACCC
>JAQCKY010000580.1 GCA_027592155.1 Pseudomonadota bacterium | reverse complement strand
GGACGGGGTCACCGCCGCGACGACGATCCATTTGCCCATGCCCGGTGTGCCCGACCCGTTCGACGGCACGCCGAACTTCCTTGGCGTCCACAGCGTGCTGGACGATCCGGCGCGGGCGTTCCGAAATCTCGGGCGGCCTCTGGAAATCACACGAACCAATATCAAACGCTGGTCGGTGGGCTCCCCTGCTCAGGCTGTTTTGGATTCGGTGGAAGCGCTGCTCGCGGCGCAAAAGATCTCACCCGATGACATCGCCAACGTCGCCCTGCGTCTCACCCCCCGTGCCGCCCTGGTTGTCGATGGCGGCCGGATCCAGGATATCAACGCGCGCCATCTGGCGGCGGTCATGCTGATCGATGGCACTTTGACGTTCGCATCGTCTCACGACACCGCGCGTCTCACCGATCCAGCGGTCGCTGCCCTTCGGGAGCGCATCAAGGTCGTCCCCGATGAAACACTGCCCAAGGAGCAAAGCAAAAGAGAGGCGATTGTCGACATCGTGCTTCGGTCCGGCAAAACCCTGCGTCATCGCACCCGCGTCGTGCGCGGCACGACGGCAAATCCGATGAGCCGGGAGGAGGTCGAGACCAAAGCACTCGATCTGATGGCGCCGGTGCTGGACTTCAACCAGACGAAATCCGCGATCCAGGCGGTCCGGCGGATCGACGGTGCGGGTGATGTCAAAAAGCTGGTCGCCGCCCTGCAAATCCGCGCTTAGCCGGTCAACGCGAATCCTTCATAACCCGCCGCCACAACCGCGTCACATTTTTCGCGGTAGGCCGGCATGCCGCCGATATAGGGCATGAAGACGCGTGGTTTACCGGGCACGTTGGCGCCGAGATACCAGGAACTGCAGCTGTAGCGAAGGGTCTTCGAGGCAATCTCGTTGCCGTGCTCGACCCAGGCGTCCTGGGCATCCAGCTTGGCGTCGATCTCGCGCACATTACGGTCGCGAAGATAGGCAATGCAGTCCGATACCCATTCCACATGCTGCTCGATGGTCGGCATCATGTTGGACAACACCGACGGGCTACCCGGCCCGGTAATGGTGAAGAGATTGGGGAACCCGTTCGTCATGAGACCGAGATAGTTACGCGGTCCAGCCGCCCATGCGGTCTTGAGTTCCATTCCGGCCCGGCCCCGGATATCGATCCGGCTGATCGACCCGGTCATGGCGTCGAACCCCGTCGCCAACACAAGATCGTCGAGCGGATATTCAACTCCGCCGGTCACCAGACCCGTGGGGGTTATCCGTTCGACACCGTTTTCCGCCACGGAAACCAGACTGACATTGGGCCGGTTATAGGTTTCATAATAATGCGTGCCCAAGCAAAGCCGCTTACAGCCGATGATATGATGGGGTAGTAATTTTTCCATCGTTTCAGGGTCTTTTACGACTTCCCGAATTTTATCCCGGACAAATTCCTGAGCCCGCAGATTGGCTTCCTCGCTGAGGCCGAAATCATTGTAGGAGGCCAGAAAGGCGATGCCGCCATTGTCCCATCCCTCCTGAAGTCCGCGCCGGCATTCCTCTTCCGACACCGACAACGCCGAAACATCATTCGCCGACATCGAGAATCCGCCGAAGGTCGATTTAGCAGCGGCACGAAGCTCGGCGTACTGGGCTTTGGTCTCCAGCTGTTCCTCCGTCGTCAGCGGCCGGTTGAAGGCTTCCACCACATAGCTGGCGGTTCGCTGGAAAACCGTGAGATGTTCTGCCTGTTTGGCGATTTCTTGGATCGCCTGCACGCCCGACGACCCGGTACCGATAACGCCGACCCGGCGGCCGGTAAAATCAACCGGTTCGTGCGGCCAATGGCCGGTGTGGAATTGCCGGCCGGCAAAATCGTCCAAGCCCTCAAAATCGGGTTTGTTCGCCGATGACAAACATCCGGTGGCGAGGATGCAAAACTGAGCGGAGAATGCCTCACCGGATTCGGTCTCTATCCGCCAACGTGCATCACCATCGTCATAATGCGCCGACGCCGCGCGGGTCTCCAATTGGATATCCGGCCAGAGATCGAAGCGGCCGGCGACGTGGTTGGCGTATTCCAATATTTCAGGCTGGGCGGGATAGCGTTCCGTCCATTCCCACTGTTGCTCCAATGCTTCGTCGAAGCTGTAGGAGTAAAACATGCTGTCGACATCGCAGCGCGCACCGGGATAGCGGTTCCAATACCAGGTTCCGCCGACGCCCGATGCGGCATCGACAACACGGACCGATAGCCCCAAGCCGCGAAGCTTGTAGAGCATGTACATTCCGGCAAAACCGGCGCCGACGATGAGCGCGTCGAGTGTTTGTTCTGATTTTTTGTCTTCGGCCATGCGCCCCTCCTATATGTGCAAGATGCGCTTGGCGTTGCCGTTGAGGATAAGCTCCTTATCCGAAGTCGACAGCGAGATCGATTCCATCCAGTCGGTGCCCGGTTTATTCTCGACAAAGGGCCAATCGACGGAGAACAGCACATGTTCCACGCCCATTTCCTGTAGACAACAAAGCATCGCGGGATCGGAGAAGAAGCCGCTGGTCGTGATGTAGAAATTTTTGCAAAAAATATCGCGGAACGCCACACCCTCACTGCCAGGGCGATTGATCGATTGATCGATACGCCAGATCATAAGGAAATGCTTCAAAC
>JAQCKY010000579.1 GCA_027592155.1 Pseudomonadota bacterium | reverse complement strand
GTTTGGAGACATGCTGACATCTCCCAACCTGGAATTCCTGCTCGGTACCGATCAGATGGGGCGGGATATTCTCACACGGATTATTTACGGTGCGCGAACGGCTCTGCTTGTCGGCATCACCGCATCGGTTATCGGCGGCTTTATCGGCTTGGTCCTGGGTGTCGGCAGTGCCTATTTCGGCGGGACCATCGATCTTCTCTTCCAGCGCTTCATGGACGTCTTCATGGCGTTCCCGCTGATCATCATGGCCCTGGCCATCGTCTCTATCTTCGGCGCGGGCACGGATAAGGTCATCATCGCCATCACAATCCCGTTCATTCCGCGTTGTGCGCGTGTTGTTCGGTCAAACGCTCTGGCCATCCGCGAGATTCCGTATGTCGATGCGGCCCGCGCGATGGGATTCGGTCATACGCGAATCATCCTGCGGCATATGGTGCCAAATGTGATGGCACCGTTCCTGATTATGATCACCGCCTTCGTCGGTCAGGCCATTCTCCTGGAAGCTTCTCTTTCCTATCTCGGCCTCGGCGTACAGGAGCCGACACCCGCATGGGGTTTGATGCTGCAAGGCGGTGCGGAAGAATACGCGGAGAGCGCGCCTTGGGTTCCGATCTTCCCTGGGCTTGCGATCACTTTGGCGGTGTTCGGATTTAATCTCTTCGGCGATGCAGTCCGCGATACCTTGGATCCAAGGCTCCGATCACAATAACCTCGACAACCGATATCGGGCTTGATAGCTGCCGCCGCATCGTTTCATGATGCGGCGGCAGATTTTTTGACAACAGTCGACAAGCCGAAAATTCACTGAGATACCTCTACGGGAGACATCATGGCGACGACGAACGAGACCCTCGAACATCCGGATATGGAAGAACTTTTCGGCCGAAAGTCCTTCTTCGAGAAAGCCGTTGCCATGGTTCGTCAGCAACCCGTCGGTGCAGCCGGATTCTTCATCATTGCTGCTCTAGCATTTCTCGCCGCGTTCGCAGGCGTTATTTCGCCCTACTCTCCCGAAGTCGTGAAATTTGAGGATATGCTGCTCGCTCCCGGTGCCGAGTATTGGTTTGGCACGGACCAGTTCGGCCGAGACATCCTCACCCGATTAATTTACGGATCGCGAACCGCCCTCACGATCGGTTTTGTCGCCGCCTTCTCGGGCGCGACAACCGGCCTGATCCTTGGCGTCGCCAGTGCTTATTTCGGCGGAAAGATCGATCTTATCCTGCAGCGTTTCATCGATGTATTCATCGCGTTTCCCGTCATTATCATGGCGTTGGCGATCGTCGCCGTATTCGGCACGAACCTCGGGTACGTGGTGCTCGCGATCGCCCTGCCCTTCGTGCCTGACGCGTCCAGGATTGTTCGCTCAAGTGCATTGACCCTCCGTGAAATTCCGTTTGTCGATGCGGCACGGGCATTAGGATACAGTCATTCGCGTATTATCCTGCGGCACATGCTGCCAAACGTAATGGCGCCCTATCTGATCATTCTGACCGCTAATATCGGCCAGGCGATCCTTCTTGAAGCCTCCCTGTCCTATCTCGGCCTTGGAGTACAGGAACCCACCCCCGCCTGGGGCTTAATGCTACAGGGAGGCGCCGAAGAATATGCGGAAAGCGCGCCCTGGGTTCCCATCTTTCCAGGACTCGCCATTACCTTGGCGGTCTTCGGATTTAACCTCTTCGGCGATGGTTTAAGGGACATGCTGGATCCCCGCCTGCGAAGCGGAAAATAGATCCGTCACCTCAAGGGGACAGTCCAGCCGCGCTAAAGCCGGCACGATGGCCGGGACGAGACCGTCCTTCGTGTAATTGCCTGTCTCCAATGCGCGTTGGGGCCTGACCCCAGATTCTCAACGTCCAATGACGATGGCGACGTTTCACGACCGGCTCGGCACCCGTTTGTCGGTACAGATGGCTGCCGCCGTTTTCCCACCTTCTGCACAGCGGCCGCTTCACATCGGTATCCGCATACGACCGACAGCGGTCTGAAATAACCTATTATGAGGAGTTGCCTGATTGATGGTAAGCGCCCGGTGAACCCGCCCTGCCTTTGAACGGTAGTGAGAGCTAATGTCCATTAGTGAATACATGGACATTAGCGGAGCGTTTTGTGGCGAAGCGGAGCAAGCGTCGGAACTGGAGTGATGACGAGAAGCGGATGATCTGCGCGCAAACGCGGGTGCGGGGTGTGTCGGTTTCGCAGATCGCCCGCCGGTACGATGTCAACGCGAACCAGGTATTCAACTGGCTGAAGGAGCCGCGCTTCGCGGATGCGGAGCCACCGGAAGCCGGGACCTTTTTTCTCCCCGTAGAGATACCCGAACCACGGGCCATGCCTGTTCTGAGTGACAGCACTAAACCCGGCACGCTGGAGATCGATCTGTGCAGCGGCCATCGGCTGCGGATCACGGGAGCATACGATGCCGATGCTCTTGCGCGGTTGATCCGGGGTCTGTCGTCATGATCCCGGTCCCGGCCTCGACGAGGGTGTGGCTGGCCGCAGGCGTCACTGACATGCGCAAAGGGTTCAACGGTCTCGCGGCATTGGCGCAGGATGTGCTGAAGCAGGACCCGTTCTCGGGGCATCTGTTCGTGTTCCGTGGACGCCGGGGCGACCTGTTGAAGGTGATCTGGTT
>JAQCKY010000578.1 GCA_027592155.1 Pseudomonadota bacterium | reverse complement strand
AGAGAAAATTATGCCAACACGATTGTATAATCCCGAGAATGTTTCCAACCGGCCCATTCCCTATAGCCATGTCGCCGAGGTCGAAGCCGGCTCGAAGATGGTCTTTTTAGCAGGTCAAGCCGGCCGCTATGGTCCAGAGGGCGATTTATACCCCGATTTTGAGGACCAGATTCGTCAAACCTACGTAAACATTAAATCCGCCTTGGCAAGCGCCGGCATGGATCTAAAAAACATTATAAAAATGACGACTTATATTACAAAGCGGGAAAACCTTGAGCCCATGCGCGATATCAGAAAAGAAATTCTCGATGGCCACAAACCGGCGCACACGCTCGTGATCGCGGCCGGGCTAGCCGACGAAGGATACCTGATCGAGGTGGACGTTATCGCCGCGGCCTAGGGAAGATTCTGATAAGCAGAATTTCATCCCTCGTCTTAGTTCCAGTAATTCCGCTTCAAGTCACCGGGTCGGGTATCGCCAGAGGCTCAAAGCTTATGTGAGCACGATGCACGGTGACCACAATGGCGGATTGTCGTCGACGGCTGAAGTCCTAGATTTTGCTACTGCCTGCAACGAGCGGGGCTTTAAGGCCTTTAAGTTTCACGGTTGGGGTGACGGAAACGCGGACGCGATTTGTGACGTCGTCCGTGAACTTGGCAAGAAATTTGGCGGCAAGATGTCGCTGATGCTCGACCCCGGCTGTGACCTCCGGACCTATGCGGATGCGCTAAAAGTCGGGTATGCGTGCGATGATGCAGGCTTCTTTTGGTACGAGGATCCGTTCAGGGACGGCGGCGTCTCCCAGGCCGCGCATCGCAGATTACGACAAAAGATCAAAACACCCTTACTCATCACCGAGCATGTCCGCGGTGTTGAGGCGAAAGCCGATTGGATCGTTTCCGACTCGACCGATTTTTTGCGCGCCGATCCGGAGGTCGATCTCGGCATTACCGGCGCGATGAAGATCGCCCATCTGGCCGAGGCATTTGGAATGGATGTCGAAATTCATGGATGTGGCCCGGCCCACCGAGCCTGCATGTCGGCGGTACGGAACACTAATTATTACGAGGTCGGTTTGGTTGGTCCCAAGGTCGCCAATTACATGTCGCCGCCAATCTATACGAATGGATATTCCGACCAGCTCGATGGCGTCGGTGAAGATGGATGCTACCCGGTGCCGATGGGACCAGGTCTCGGTGTTGAATATGACTGGGATTTCATCGGCGAACATACCACAGAAGTTTACTGCTTCGATTAGAGGTCAGTTTTGGCTGCCCGTGACCAAATCGAGGCCAAATAAAAAACGTCATAACAGATAATTAGCAGGGCAGAACCGAAGGAGAGATGAACGATGAAGCGTACGATTAAATTACTATCATTGGTCGGGGGTGCAGCGGTTGGGCTCAGTTTGCTTGCCACTCCAGCCTTGGCTGAATTTCCTGACAAACCTGTGCGGATTATCATTCCATTCCCGCCCGGGGGTACTACAGACACGGTCTTTCGGACCATCCAGCCCTATTTGTCTAAGGCACTCGGAACTCAGGTTGTCATTGTTAATACGAAGGGCGCCGGCGGCGCGGTTGGTATGGTTGCGCGGGGCCGACCTTTGATGGCGGGTGACGTGGTTATGTCCGGTGCCTTGGGGCCGATGGTCGCGGTGACACCGGGCGAGGTTTATGAGGCGCGGATCTCGGGGCTCGGCTCTGTGCGCGCGGTCTTTGGCGCGTAGGGGAACAATCATGGCAACTGATATCGCAAAACTTGCTGAAATCGTCGATACCGCGGCGATGGAGGCGACGGCAATTCCTCAGCTCGCTGGTGGCGGCTTCGCGGATGACCGCGGAGGAAGGTGAGACGCTTGACTCCGGCTGGATTGTTATGGCCGGTGGTGTTACCGAGGCGTCACCCCTGGCTGCCGGAATCTCCGTGCGTAATACGGTTGAAGGTTTGGGTTCAGTTGGCTTCAAGGTGGTGGAATAGTCGATGAACCAAATCGATCTCAATGGCCATAAGGCGGTCGTCACCGGCGCGGCTCAAGGGCTGGGTTATGCCATTGCTCAGCGTCTGGTCGAATCCGGTGCCTCGGTGAGCATCTGGGATATCGATGGCGAGACACTGAAAGGCGCGGTGTCGACCTTGTCGGAGATTGCTGTCGAGGGGGCTGTGATCAGCAGCGAAGTCGCCGATGTATCCGATGCGGACGCAGTTGATGCGGCACTGGCAGGCTCGACAGCCGCGCTCGACGGTGTCGATATCGTCGTCAACAATGCCGGTATCTCGGGCCCCAATGTGGTGAGCTGGGAATATGACGTCGCTGCCTGGCAGAAGGTGGTCGATATCAATCTTACCGGCACCTTTCTTGTCTGCCGAGCCGCGATCCCGGCGATGCGGGCGGCTATGGGCGGATCATCAACATCGCCTCGGTGGCTGGCAAAGAAGGCAATCCCAACGCGCCGGCCTATAGCGCGACCAAAGCGGGGATCATTGGACTGACAAAGACGCTCGGTAAGGAATTAGCCGATACGAACGTCATCGTCAATTGTGTGACCCCGGCGGCGGTAAAAACTTCGATCTTCGATCAAATGACCCAGGAGCATGTAGATTTTATGCTGTCGAAAATCCCGATGGGTCGGTTCGGTCAG
>JAQCKY010000577.1 GCA_027592155.1 Pseudomonadota bacterium | reverse complement strand
AAAGAAGGGCCGGGGGCGAGATCAGCCTGCTGGCACGGTAGCGGCCGGCGGGGTACGGTGACCGCCCTGCCTGCATCAGCGAGAGAAACATGGCCGAAGAAGACGCCATCCGGAACATGGCCTTATTCTGTGATTTTGAGAATGTCGCCCTCGGCGTTCGCGATGCGAAATACGCGGCGTTCGATATCCAGAAAGTACTGGAGCGCCTGCTGATCAAGGGCAATATCGTGGTCAAGAAAGCCTATTGCGACTGGGGCCGTTACAAGGATTTCAAGGCCGCCATGCATGAAGCGGCGTTCGAGCTGATCGACATTCCGCATGTCCGGATGTCCGGCAAGAATTCCGCCGATATCCGCATGGTCGTGGATGCGCTCGACCTTTGCTACACCAAGCCGCATGTCGATACCTTCGTTATCATCAGCGGCGATTCCGATTTCTCGCCGCTGGTCAGCAAGCTGCGCGAAAACAACCGGACGGTGATTGGCGTCGGCGTCAAGAACTCTACCTCCGACCTGCTGATGTCCAATTGCGACCAGTTCATCTATTACGACGATCTGCTGCTCGATCCGGCCAGTCCCAGTAAGGCGCGGCGGAAAGCGCCGGCATCCAGAGGCGGCAGGAAAGGTGGCGCCAGCGAAGAGGACAAGCAGCTTGAGGGGCTCGGGCTGGTGGTCGAAACGGTCGAGGATCTGGCGCGCGAGCGCAATGAGGAAGAAAATATCTGGGGCTCGATGGTCAAGCAGACGCTGAAGCGCCGCAGACCCGGATTCAACGAATCCTATCACGGCTATCGGACCTTTACCGACCTGCTGGAAGACGCCGAGACGCGCGGGATGCTGGCGCTGACCTATGACGAGAAATCCGGCGGCTACACCGTCCGGATCCCGGACGCCGGAAAGGCGCGCAAGGCGCAGAAATCCTGAAGCATTGTCGGACGGGACCGGCCCGCTCTGGCGGAAACTATGCGGTCTTAGTGAACGGTTCCGCGCAGACCCAGCAGGGCCATAAGCCCGAGCGCGGTAAACCGGATCGGGCGTGAGTCGGGCGTCGGGAGCAACGGACTTGGCCGCCATCCCGGCGGGGCGCCGTCCGGAGAGGCGGTCCCGGCATCCTGACTTTCCTGTGGCATGCCATACGAACCGTCCGGCAGGTCGGTGTGCATGATGATCTGAATCTGCCTCGGTTGCCGGTGTTTCATTTCCATCCCCTGATTTCGCGAATACGCGTAACGGGGAAAAGGATGCAAATCCCATGCCAACATTGTGGCATTGCGAAATATCAATGGGTTAGAAAGACACAGGGCCGGAGGGCGGGCGGACTTGTAAAGTTTTTCGACGTTTTTGCTATTTTCGTGCCGATCCTGTCGCAGCTGTCGCCCCAGCCGCGATGCGGGCGACGTCCCTTCCGGTGTGAGGCCGGGGATCTATTGCCCATCACCTGGTCGGCAAGGGCGCGGTGCTATTTTGCGGCATTAGATAGCAAACACACCAAGCTACCAGGTGCCGAGCGAAGGACTCGGCAATGAGAGACAAATACTGCATCATCGGGCTGCATGACACAGTACCGCAAACTGATACGGCATTGGATTACTTGATTGTTGGCGTTGTTTTTAGCGCCGGTGGCTAGCGAGTTTTTTATCGAATTAGCCAAAGAGAAGGGACTTTATGCAGACCCCTCGCAGAGGATCGATAGCGTTATGGGAATGCTATCGATTTTTACTCAATCGTGGTGGTTTGCCTTGGTTCTTGGGTTTGTCGCTGGCGGGGCCACATTTATGTGGACGGATTATTTTATCCGACGGCGGGCCGCATCCAAAGTGCCCACTGGCAGCATACCCCCTTAATATGCTTCGGACCTTTATTCTCAAATTCAGTTGGCGAAACGATTATTAGATGCAGGCGATGGGAACGTTACCCATCAAGGATTCCATGAGGCGGCCTCAGTTTGCATAAAGTTATCAAAAATGGGCGTTCTCACCCCCTTTGTGCCAATCCTTAAAGACAAGATTGACCATGATACGTTTGGCGACGATCTCATAAATTACTTTGCAGCGATTGAGCCGCATCTCCGTGATGGGGACCTAGAAACGACTAAATGGTTTGCGGCTACAGCAATCAAGTTATTGTTCAACGAGAGGGACGCATTGATTACTCCAGATGAAGCCGATCAACCCCAATCGCCGCCAAAACCTGGACCATAAATGCCGCAGAGAATCGTCCACGGCTGATCTTGTTGGCAATATTCCTCTCTGTCTCGTGACCCCCCATAGCCTCTAGCCTCTCGGCTAGATCCCTATAACTCACGTTCCGCCGCTCCAATTCGGCCTTCAGGATACCCTTTAAGCGGTCCTGCCATTCCTTGTCTGGCGCTGATTTGGATTACATCGACAACGCCATCCGGATCACTGACCCAGACTGCGACACCACTCTAAGCAAAAACAAGCCATATCCGCGGCGCATGGGCTCATTCCGGGGCGAAATGCAGCGGTTCGTTCTAGGCCACCTTCGCACGGCTAAAGAGTCCGCTATTACGCTGGAGATTGCCTATGCGGTCATGGAAGGGCGCGGTCTGGATACCAATGACGAGCTGGCCGTTATCATAATCCGAAAGCGGGTCGGGGCCTGTCTATACGAACTCAGGCGAAAGGGTTTCGT
>JAQCKY010000576.1 GCA_027592155.1 Pseudomonadota bacterium | reverse complement strand
AGATCAGCAGAACTCTGGGAGTCTTGAACGCCAGAAGATAAAGATCAACGGTGGGCTGGATTATCTGGAGCAGAATATGGATGAACTCGTGGGTGATTTGAATATCGGTCAGATAGCGGTCGCCTGTGCGCTTGGCTATTACGATTTCCGGATCGATAATAACGGCTGGCGCGACAATCGGCCAAACCTCGCCGCCTGGATGGCAGCGTTTAACGAGCGCCCGTCGATGAAAGAGACATTCTTTAAACGTCCGGGTTCTTAACCTGCCTTGCGGATTCTGGTGCTTGCCACCACTTTCTAAGGGTACCGGGATAACCTAAACGGCATCTCACGTCCCGGCATGGAGAGTTTGTTGTTCCTGGCACGTTTCAGCGTCATGATCACGGCGGCAATACTTGCCGTGGCCGTTGTCACGTCGTCGTCTCATGGGGCCGAGTCTGAACCACCAAGCGGCGCCACCAATATTTTCGAATCTGATGGTCGTTTCGCCCGGGTGTTCGGCGGATGGCATGATACAATGTTGGCTGGCAGGTCGGTTGAAACATCGACGTTACGCAAGCTCGTGCCGGAGGCAGCCGAGCGATATAACCTAGAACCCGCATTACTCATGGCGGTAATTCGGAACAGTAGCGGGTTCGATCCGGCTGCCGTCGCTGAAAGTGGTGCGGTCGGGCTGATGGGGCTTGAGCCCGATGTGGGTGGCAGGCTTGCCTTGAACTTCCTAGGGCAGGGCAATGAGGTGCCATCCCCGGAGCGCTTGCGCGATCCAAAAATCAATATAGCGCTCGGTAGCGCCTATATCCATCTTCTGCTGACGCGGGATTTCAAAGATATCAAGAACCGGTTGAGTCGGCGCTACGCGGCCGTTGCCGCGTATCACGGGGGCACCGCACATGTTGTCCGTGCGATCTCCGGCGAACGGGACCTCAACGATGCGGTGCGCCGGATGAATAGGCTTAAACCGGCGGCCATTTACCGACGCCTTATGCGACAATTACCGTTCAAGGAAACCAAACTGTTCCTCGATGAAGTTACCCTTGATATGGCGCGGTGGGATCAATTGGTGCTTGCCGATCGATTGCAGCGCGTCCGTCGAGTGACAATTCCGCGCGCCGCGGACCTTGAGACGCCTCCGGCGCTGGTTCAAAAGAGTCCTGCCGCACCGTCGCTCGAGGTTGCGGTCGCCCCACCGGTTGGTAAACCGCCAAGCGCGAGGCGGATAAAATACTTCTCTAGAGCATCGCGGCCGTTCCGCGACTCGGTTTTGAAGTTTGCGCGGCACTATAAGATCAAACCCTCGCTCATTCTCGCCATGATCAAAAACGAGAGCGCGTTCGACCCGGTCGCGGTCTCCCGTGCCGGGGCGCTTGGGTTGATGCAATTGGTCCCCCAAACCGGCGGACGGGAAGCACTCAGTTTTCTGAGGGGGAAAACCGCGATCCCGGAACGGGCGCTTTTATTTACGCCGGACAACAATATTCAGCTGGGTTCGACTTATCTTCATCTTCTTCTCACCCGACATTTGGGGGCGATCAAGAATGAGACGAGCCGTCGCTACGCGGCGATCGCCGCTTACAACACCGGATTGGGAAATCTTGCCCGTGCAATCGGCGGAAAGCGTGGCGTTGGAGACGCCATTGAGATCATCAATTCCATGTCACCGAACCAGTTCTATGGCGTACTGCTGCGCAAACTTCCCTACGGCGAAACAAAAGCCTATCTCGCACGGGTAAACCGGGACATTCAGCTGTTCACCGATCTGGATGATGTGGGATAGGCAAATTCAGCCTCGCTAGCGCTTGAGCCGCACCGAATCCATGACGGAGAGAAATTCATTAATTTCAATCGGTTTCGTCAGGTAATCTAGAAATCCGGCCTCGATCCCTTTTCGGACATCGGTCGGCATGGCATTGGCGGAGACGGCGATGACGGGCTTGTCCGCCATTCCCGGTAATTCACGAAGTCTCTGCAGCGCTTCATAGCCGTCCATGCCAGGGAGTTGGAGGTCCATCAGCACCATATCGACTGGGCGTTTGGAGAGATATTCCAATCCGGCTTCGGCGGTGTCGGCACAATCAATGCTTATCCCGTCGCGGAGAGCACAGACCTCGATCATAAGCTGCTGATTAGTCTGGTTGTCTTCAATATAGAGAACCGAAATCGGCAATAACTCAGCGTCGGATGCGTCTAAACGTGCATTCTGCGGCGGCAATTCCGCTGGGATTGGTGGTGCAAGATCTTCAGGTGCAGTGGGAATCTCGATCCAAAACAACGATCCTTCACCCTCAGTCGATTTGAAATCAATCGTCCCGTCCATCAGCTCCACGAGTTGTTTGGTGATGGATAACCCAATGCCGGAACCTTCAACTTCGGTCAACTCCCGTTCTAAACGGGTAAAGGGTTGGAAAATCTGATCGGTTTGATCGGCTAGAATCCCATATCCGGTATCGTTAATGGCGATGCGGAGGCGGTCCCTATCCTTTACTTGGACCTCTATGGTGATCGTTCCATTGGGCCGATTATATTTTACGGCGTTTGAGAGAAGGTTCAGAAAGACCTCGCGCAAGCGCAATTCGTCTGCGAGGACCGCCGGGATGATAGGCGGCCAATTTGGTGTGAGCAGTTCGATTCCACGGTCCATTGATGCCGGGCGAATAAGA
>JAQCKY010000575.1 GCA_027592155.1 Pseudomonadota bacterium | reverse complement strand
CAAGTCTAAACAAGTCTAAACAAGTCTAAACAAGTCTAAACAAGTCTAAACAAGTCTAAACAAGTCTAATCAGGCATATCGTTGGGGCCAACTCTGATATAGTTTTGATCGCCAACATCTATTCCGAGGGAGGATTAACACTGTGTCCGACAACACCAACCAAAGGGTCGCCGACCTGACGGCCCGCAATCTCGCACGTAAGGAAGCCGGTGAAAAAACCGGTAAGATGTATTGGGCTGTCCACACACAATGGGCCGAGGGGTTAGACAAGGACGACGCGCCGCTGCCCGAACATCTTGCCTACCAACTGATGCTGGAAGAGACCGGTGTTCTGTTTGCTGCGGGCGGCCTTACGGACGGTCCCAGCGGCGAGCGCGCCGGTGGCTTGATCGTTATTCGCGCACCGAGCTATGAACGGGCAATGGAAATTGCCACCGAAGATCCAATGCACAAGTCGGGCTTCCGCCACTTCAACCTATACCGATGGCGAATGAACGAAGGTCACATTCGGTTTACGGTGAATCTCAGTACGGGCCAGGGGGAGATGGAATAGCCCGCCGATACCGGCCGGCGCTTGTCCCGGCGAGATGGCCGGCCTGATAGCCGGTTCCATACCGAGTAGGCAAAAAAAGAAAGCGGGGATCGCGCCCGCCTTCTCTCTGTATTCGTTTATGGGTCCGGTAGAATCACCCCTTCTTCTCTGCTTTACCTTTTTTTCCGCGCCGTGGTGCTTTGGCCGCGGCGCCAATATATTCCTTGGCGTATTTGACCATCGCCGGATCGAGATTTTTGATCGTCTCGAAATATTTGGCGGCGAAGGCCCGGCTGTGAATTCGGTGCCCTGAGCCGACAACCTTTTGGTATTCCGCCTGCAATGCCGGATCTCCAAGCGCCGCCTCGTAGCCTGTGATCAGGTCGGCTGCCGCCTCTTTGTTCATCTTGGGCGGCCCAAAAACGGCCCATTGCAGGGTATCGAGTTCAGAAACCAGACTTAGGAACTTCCAATGGGGACCGGACGGTTCCTTTCCGTGGACCTCACGGTAGACATCCAAGAAGCTCGGCATATCCGTCACGGCGGCGCTTTCCTTCTGGAACGTTCCATCCGGATTTTTTGCCGGGAAATACCAAAGCGGTATGGCTGTGCCATCCTGGATCTGGGTACGCTGAACCGCAGCGCGGTATCCACTGAGACCGTGGGCCGCAATATTACCGGTTCCCTGACGCACGGCGTTGCGCACCGCGCCGCCGCCGCGATGTCCTGGAATAAAGATGTATTTGACGCCCATCAGGTCGAGCGCCGGCCGGCTATGCAACGACAGAATCCCCGTGGCGGCAGTGGCAACGAGCTTCAGATCCTTTGCTTTGACGATATCGGCCGGCGTCTTGGCACCGCCAGGCACCGCGTCGCGCCGCATGAACATCACCCGCTCGGCGGCGTAGCTGCCGCCAATGTACGTAAAATCGTTAAACTTAAACCGAACGCCCGGTGCGCTGATGATTTGGTTGAAAGCGAAGACCGGCCCAAAGATAATCGTAAGGCCATCGGGCTTGGCTTTCTCATAGACGAAATTATTGGCCCTTACGCTGCCGGCGCCGGGCAGGTTCTTGACGATGACGTTCGGTTCGCCCGGTATATGTTTCGCCAGATGTTTGGACAAGATACGGGCCGTCGTGGTGACGCCGCTGCCGGCGCCGAACCCGACGATCATGGTTACCGATTTTCCCTTATAGAATTGGGCCTCGGCGGGTGCGCCGGTGGCGGCCATCACCGAAATTGCCACCGCCGCGCCGAGCGACTGTATTTTTAGTTTGGTCGAATTCATGGTGCGTTTCCCTGCCTTATGGTTGGTA
Organism: Pseudomonadota bacterium; assembly: GCA_027592155.1. Classification (GTDB taxonomy): domain Bacteria; phylum Pseudomonadota; class Alphaproteobacteria; order Rhodospirillales; family UBA2165; genus JAQCKY01. Next base: position 811 of record JAQCKY010000575.1, on the reverse strand, counting down.
CCGCGCCCGTGATCGGGGCGCTCACGTCTATCGTTTTTGAGACATCGATCAAGGTTTCGGAACTGTTGCTCCTGTCCGCCGGTCGCCGATAAGAGATACCAGCGTTAAGCGTGCTCCTTGACCGATTCCTCGAACTCATCAACGTCGAAATAGAGTGGGCCCATTCCCCCTTGATAGGCAATTTTGCCATCGGTGCCGATCAGATAGAGCCTGTCGGGCCAGGAGATGTATTTTTCTTCGGCCTCGTTTTCCATGCTGTCCATCAACATGGGGAAGGAAAAATTGTATCGGAGCATACAGGCCGCGGCGACTTCGGCACGTTCGTCGCTCGTCTCGGGCTGCTCGAATATGACGTCTTCGTCTAGATTGCGGAGAACCTGATCTTCGCCTTCGGCGTGAGCCTCGCGAATATAAACGCTGAAGAACTTTACTTTCTCACCATAGGATTTAGCCAGTTCATCGAGGCGCACGGCCCCGTCTCTGAACGGCGGTCAGGTGTAGGAGCCGAATATCAGGCCAATGGGGGTGCCGAAATGTGACGACAGGCGCTCCATCTTACCGGTCCGCTTTCCCCGGGCATCCAATCTCTCAAGCTCAAAATCAGGGGCGTCATCGCCAACTTTGGGCGAATGATCCCGATCCCGGATAACGCGCTTCTCGATAAAACCGCGAAGCTGATCGCGCGTCATGCCCCGGGTTTCCAGCCATTCATCCGCGGCATTGACGACAATTTTCTCGAACTTTTCAGGTAACGTAACCGACATATTTAGCCTCCTCTATCACGCGGGCTTTTTAAAACCAGATATCATAA
>JAQCKY010000574.1 GCA_027592155.1 Pseudomonadota bacterium | reverse complement strand
CATCGAACACATCTAAATACCTGAAAACCGGCCCATAGGCGGCGTCGACCATGTGAAAGTTTTTGCCTCCAAAGAACGGACCATCTGAGAGGTTATCGTCTAGTTTATAAAATTTGCGAACCAATGCGGTTCGGCTGTCTTCGAATGCCTTATGGTCGGGTGCGTTATAAAATGCCGCAATAACGTTTAGTATTGAAGACGCGAATTCGATCCAGGAGCGATGATAAGCTTTCTCTAATGGCGCATTGGGGTGGAGTGAAGCGGGTGTGATCTCGTCAAGATACTCACAGATCACAGCGGATTCGAACAAACAGACACTCTCAATTCGGAGAAGGGGTACTTTTCCGATCGGAGATAAGTCGACGAACCAATCTGGCTTGTTTGCGAGGTCGATATAGGTGCGTGTGTGAGGGATATTTTTCTCCGCGAGAATGATGATGGCCCGCTGAACGTATGGGCATAGGTGGTGACTGATTAACTCGATGGGTTTCGTATTCATGGCAATTCTCTATTAAATGCAATTACATGTAATTAGATGCGATTGCATTTAATGTCAATTTCGATTAAACCACATTATCGTGAGGAGATGATTGTGAAGAGGAAACCATCGGAAAAAGTGGTTAACGCCTGGATTCGTTTGGTGAGGACGCAACGTATGGTTCTCAATACCATTGAGGGTGACCTGAAACAGGCAGGTTTTCCGCCACTGGCCTGGTACGATGTGCTTCTGGAAGTTCGCAATGGCGGTACGAGTGGGGTACGCCCCAAAGACCTCCAGGAACAACTGCTGTTGGCGCAATATAATTTGTCTCGTCTCGTCGACCGTATTGAAAATAACGGCTATATCGTCAAGGCGCAGAGCCCTGATGATGGACGAGGAAGCGTTTTAACAATTTCACAAACCGGCCGAGGCCTGATTGACCGGATGTGGCCGGTCTACGCCGCGGCACTTCAGCATGCAATTGGAGAGCGGGTGACCGATGCCGAGGCCGCCACGCTTGCCGCCCTGCTTGAATCGATCCGGTCAGTATAAGTGGATCAAATCCAGCGGCGTACGCTTGCTTTGTAGGCCAAGTATTCTTCGCCGAACTTTGCCTCGAGATAGGATTCTTCGCGAGCCACGACGCCGTAATTGATGACGATATAAAACGGCACCAGCGCGATCAAAACCCAGAGGCTGTTAATGCCGATGGCGGCGCCGATCATGGCGATGACCATTCCGAGATAAATTGGATTTCTGGAGTAGCGATAAACGCCTGATGTGACCACAACGTCGGTCGGCGTTTCCGGCCGTACGTCGGCGCCGTCGCTGGCGAAACGGAATGTTGCCACGGCGATGAGGATAAAGCCGAGCGCAAATATTCCGACGCCGATCCAAACATTTTGCGCGCTTTCCGGTATGAAGGGGAGGGCGAGCAGATAGTCCAAACCGAACCCGATGCCTACACAAATGATCCAAGCAATGGGGGGTGGAATGATGACGTGGGCGTGGTCGTTGTCGTGATCGTCGGGCGTCTCGGACACGGTATTCAGCTCCCGCTTTCGATGATCTCGACTTCATGGGTGATATCGGCGGTCGCGCCCAGCATAATCGAGGCGGAGCAATATTTTTCGGCGGAAAGATGAACGGCCCGATCGACCTTCTCGGGGTTAAGTCCCTTACCGGTGATGAGATATTTCACGTGAATCTTGGTGAAAACCTGGGGGATTTCTTCCGCACGTTCGGCGGTTATCTCCAGCACGCAATCGTCCACGGCCTCGCGCCCTTTTTCGAGGATATCGACGACATCGAAGGCTGTGCAGCCGCCCATGCCGAGGAGCATGGTCTCCATCGGTCTGGCGCCACGGTTTTGGCCGCCTGAATCGGGCGGGCCGTCCATGACAATCTTGTGGCCGCTATCGGCGCTGCCCTCGAAGGCACGACCGTCGATCCATTTGACGACAGCTTTCATCGCGGCGCCTTCATGACCCTAGGCAACGTCCGCCTTGCGGGACTCTCTTTTGCGCTGTACGGCATCAAGTTGCCGCTTGCGGAGACGGATCGATTTCGGTGTCACCTCGACAAGTTCGTCGTCGCCGATATAGGCAATAGACTGATCCAGCGACATTTGGATCGGCCGCGTCAGGGTCACCGCCTCGTCCTTACCGGATGCCCGCATATTGGTGAGCTGCTTGCCCTTGATCGGATTGACGTCAATGTCCAAACCACGGGCATGCTCGCCAATGATCATGCCGACATAGATCTGTTCGCCCGGTTCAACGAATATCGGGCCGCGATCTTCCAGGTTCCAAAGGGCAAAGGCCACCGCCTTGCCGCCGGCCATAGAGACCATCGTTCCGGTCCGCCGGCTCTCGATATTTCCTTTGTACGGTGCGTAGCTGTGGAAGATACGGTTCATGATGCCGGTTCCCCGGGTATCAGTCATGAATTCGCCGTGGTAGCCAATGAGCGCGCGCGACGGTGCGTGTAGGACGAGGCGCTGTTTGCCGCTGCCGGCGGATCGCATTTCGACAACCTCCGCCTTGCGGGCACCTAGTTTTTCTAGAACAGCGCCGGCGAATTCCTCATCGACATCGATGACGACTTCTTCGATCGGCTCCAGGCGCGCGCCGGTTGTGGGATCGTTTTGATAGACGACACGGGGACGGCTAATCGACAGTTCGA
>JAQCKY010000573.1 GCA_027592155.1 Pseudomonadota bacterium | reverse complement strand
GCCGGACGATTCTGAGGCACGCTAAACCTCGTCGGACGAACCCATATGGGAAATCCCGGTTAAGACATGTCGCATATTGTATTGACAGAATTGGCATCGATGTATTATCATATGATACTGATTTAATCGATGCAGAATGGAGAGACCATGAGCAAATTCGTCATCGGGCCGCATATGCGGCTGCATGAATGGGTCGCGGAAGACAAAGGCTACTTCGCCGATGAAGGCCTCGATTATGAATTCCGCGAACAACTCGATTCAAAAGACGCCAAAAAGGCAAATCTCGGCGATAAGGTCGGTGCCTATCAGACCTTCGAGCGCGGTCGTACCTGCGACGTCAGTTCCGCCTGTCACTGGACCGTTAACATGGCGGCCGGCGCCGGACACGGCTTGCTTTACGCCGAAGCCTATTCCGTCGCACCCTGCGGCATCTATGTGCATCCGGATTCCGGCATCAAATCGCCTGAAGATCTTGCCGGGGTACCGGTTTCAGTGGGTTATCAATCCGGCAGCCACTATGCGACCATCGAAGCGCTCGACATGTTCAAGGAGCCGGACGATATCGAACTGTCTTTCGCAGACGGCCTGTTGTGGAGCCGGATGGAACGCCTGATCGACGGCGAGGTGCCGGCGGCAAACGTGTTCAGCGGGCCGATGTATTTCCTCGAACAGCTTGGGTTCCGGAAAATCGTCGATACCAGCTTCATGATGGCAGCGATGATCGACACGCAGGCCAATCTCGAAGACGTCAAGAAATACTATAATGCGCTGCGCCGGGCGCAGTCCGATATCGACCTGCACGCCCACAAATACACGCATTTCTACAAGAAGGAATTTCCCGTCCGGTTCCACGACCAGATGGATACACGCCTGTTCGGCCCAGGCGAACGCATCGTGTTCGAGCCCTATAGCAATGAAATCTATGCCGATACGCAGAAATGGATCATGGAACGCGGGATTTTCCCGGAAGGCGATCCGGTGATCCGGGAATACGAAGACTCCGTGGCAACCGCCGCGCAGTAATCGCTCTATTCCTCGGATATTCAGCGGACGCGAATGGGGACGTTCGCCCGAAACGGCGGTGGTTTTTTTCTTGTCCGACAGTCCGTATGATCCCGGACGGGTTTCAAGGTGCATTATCCTCCTGCTTCCCTTTCCAACATCGTGAACGCGGGCGACGCCCGCGCTTGTCTTAACTGAGATCGCCGTTGTCGATGCGGGCGAGTTTTGCGTGCCCGTGCCAATTTCCGGGTGGACGGTCCTTACCCGCCGGTAGGTATCAGGTCGAACGCGATACTGGTGCGACGTCCATCGCCCTGGAATGGCAGGGTTCGATGAAAAACCGATGACGGAAAAACGATTAGCCGACCCGGTATCGGCTGAATGTGCCGTACCTGCGGCGCGCGCAGGGGCTCATATCCATATCCCGGCCTGCCGAATTCTATCCAGCCTTCCATGTTTCTGTTCTCGTCGCCGGAAATCGCATCGGGAACCTCGACATAGTAGACGCCGGACAGCCAGCCACCTGGATGAAGGTGCGATGTCTGGTGCCCGCCGTCCCAAAGCACCGTTGCCCAGATGCTCTATCGCCATGTTTGGGGAATGCTCCGGGCAAACAGATTAGACGGGTCCTTGGGTGTGTTGCGGACGAGGGAATCGACGTATGCGATCAGCGCGCCGACAAAACGCCCAACGACACCGTCCGATTCGTTCACCAAATTATCAGTCTGCTGACCGCCGACCGTCGATTTATCCTCGCGCTCCCTGAACAGACTGGGGTGGTCGGCGACCGCATTACCGAGCTGTTCATTGAGCGTTTGCGGGAACGTCTGACAGAAATTGGGCGCGTCGGTCAGTGTCGGTCCAGCCCGTCCGCCGCCGCAGCGTCAGCATCCATCCCAGCCTCGCGCAGCGCTATTCCCTTGAACGCGGCGGAACTCACATGCCAATGGCGGATCGACAAGGCAGCGTCGAAAGCCTCGACTGCTGAATTCCATTCACGACGCAAAAGCATCAAACGACCCAGAGTAAACCGTAAGTCCAAATCCTCCGGATGGGCAGCTATGGAATCTCGGAGGAGGACTGCAGCGGAGTCTATATCACCGGTCTCAAGCAGGCAGCCCGCCCGCGCGGAAATCGCCTTCGTGTAGCCGGGCCGATTTTTCATCGCTCCGAGAAATGCTAGGGCGGCCTCCTCGTTGCGACCCAGCGCCTGTAGCGCCTTCCCCAGATTGAATGCGGCCGCTGCGTGGCGCGGATCGATCGTAAGGAATTCATTCAGGACGGCAACGGCGTCGTCATAGCGAAACAGGGAAAGATAAGCCGTTCCGAGGTTGAATCTATGCACGGTGTTTTCTGGGTCTGCGGTTATTGCCCGCTTCATAAGCGGTATAGCTGTTTCCGGATTCCCTTTGCGAGTGGCCGCCATCCCCAACAAACTGAGGATATCGGCATCTCCCGGCGCCTGAATCAGCAATTCGCCTAACGATTTCTCAGCTGCATCCAGACGCCCTTGCTGCAAATCTTCGACGGCGAGACGGAGCCTTTGCTGCAGCAGTTTCTGGATGTTGTTCGTATTTTGGGCTGAATATGACAAAGCATTAAACCGGGATTTCCCATATGGGTTCGTCCGACGAGGTTTAGCGTGCCTCAGAATCGTCCAGAAGGCAATCC
>JAQCKY010000572.1 GCA_027592155.1 Pseudomonadota bacterium | reverse complement strand
CCAGCGCCGGAACGACCCCTTCGAATATGGTCATGTTGTTCTTTCGGATTGCATGCGCCGGGCATCAAACGGCGCAATATATCTGTGCGGCGCGGACTATAAGCCGACAGAACGGAAAACGGAAGGCTAGTACCCTGGGTCGGCTTCCATTTCTCCCGTGAGGCGGCGGATGGTTGACCACACGGCGGCAACCAGTATCAGCGCTATTATCGCAGTGGTGGCGAGCGCGGCCTGAAAACCGATCAAGTCGGCGAGGCTGCCCATCAGCAGCGCCCCGAGGGCCGGTGCGCCGACGCCGATGGCGGCATTGATGCTGATGATGCGGCCCCGCACGGCGGGCTCGACAATGTTTTGGATGAGGCTCTGCCAACCGACCGCGGCAGCGAGCATCATCATCGAGCCCAACGCCAAGGCGACCAAGGCAAAGGGCAGAAAATTCGTGATGCTGAACAGACCGATGCCGATACAGGCGGAAACAGCGCTGAACAGCATGATCCTTGTCAGCCCTTGGGTGCGCCCCCGATAGGCCAGCGTGATGGCGCTGATGAAGGCGCCGATCCCGGAGGACGCGAATAACAAAGCCAATGTCTCCTCGTCGCCGCCAAATACACTGGCCGCAAATCCCGGCAGGATCTCGACGAACGGACGAATGAGAACACCGATGGTAAAAGACAACAGGAACAAAAGGCGTAGCGCCGGGTGAGCCAGCAGATATCGGAACCCGGCCTTTACGTCGCCCAGGATGCTGCCCTCATTGCGGGAACGGGTCGAAAGGGATTTCCCACTGATCATCATCACCATCAGGACCATCCACACAGTGGTGATGCCGAACAACAGGATCGGTGCGCCGGGCCCCCATACGCCCGATAGAAATGCGGCGATGATCGGGCCGACGAAACTGCCGAATTGGAATGAGGTGGAGTTCACACCGATGGCCGCGGAAATGTTTGCACGGCCGACAAGTTGTGGGATCAACGACTGACGTGCCGGAAAGTCGAGCCCGAAGATCGTGCCCTGCAGGATGCTCAAGATGAGCAACAGGGGGATCGTGATGTGGCCGGTCAGGGCGAGCAGCGCGATGGTGAATGTCACAACGGATCCTGCCGCACCGGCAATGATGGCGCTCTGGCGATGGCCGTAACGGTCCGCAAGTGCGCCGCCGATCGGGGAAACGATCATCACCGGGATCATGCCGGCGAAGGCGATGATCCCCAGCCACGCCCCGGACTCGGTGAGTTGCCAGGTAAGCCAGCCGACGCCTAACCGGTTCGCCCACCAACCGTGTACATGGGCAAAATGTCCGGCGGCGTAGAACCGATAGTCTCGGCTCGCCAGGGCCCGTCCCAGCCCGCCCAGCATTTCAGAGCGAAAGCCAAAATTATGTGTGCGTCGCGCCACGGTTGATCCTTCGAGGGGTGGAACGAAAATGTTCCCGATTCACGATTTTTCAATAATTCCCCCCTAGCGTCACAAAAAAAGGAAGCCATGGAGGGCTGAAACGTGAAATACGCAATTAGATACCACAAGCTAAGCCGTGAGTGGCTGATCTTCAATATCGACGATCAGTTTGAACTTGTCGGCATGCACAGAACCGAAGACGAAGCGGTTCTGCATCTCATGAAACTGGAAGAACGGGATCGCAAACGCGACCAGTTCACCAAACCGCAATTCGAAACCGCTGCTTGATTTAGGCTAGAGCTCTTCGTTGAGCCTGGCGAGGAGGGCGACGGTTTCGGCATCGGCCGAGCCATCGATCTTCTCAGGGCGGAAGTGACGCTGAAACGCCGTCACCGCCGCCGGTAGGTCTTCAATGTCATAGCCATAGTTTTCAAGCAGGACCGACGGCTCGAGGTTGGCGGTTTTCTCCTCCTCTTCGCGGCGATCTGTGTGGGGTATGGCGGGTATCCATAAACCGATACCCGCATCCGCGAAGCGGTGCCAATCGAAAAGCTCGCCAGGGTCCTGCTTGCGCGCCGGAGCGACATCCGAATGCCCAACGACGTTCCGGGGCGGAATTGGATGGCGGCGAAGGAGGTCATGACTCAATGTCTCCAACGCCGCCATCTGACTTTCCGGGAAGGCGCGATAGCCGAATTCATGTCCGGGATTAGTCAGTTCGATGCCGATGGAGCGGGCATTGACGTCGCGATGCCCGCGCCAGGCGGAAACGCCGGCGTGCCAGGCACGCTTGTCGTCGTCGACCAATGCATAAACAGCGCCGTCTTCATCGATGACGTAATGGGCGCTGACTTTTGCGTAAGGATCGCACAGGCGGTCGAGGGCCGACGCCGCATCCCGCATACCGGTATAATGGAAGACCAGCATGTCGACCGGTGTCGCAGAAGGACGATCATCGAAATTGGGGGAGCGGTATGGGTGGCGGTCGGCCATGGCAATCATGATCGTTCCGCTAGGGGAGCGAACGCTCCTTCTCAATACGGTCATAGGCGTCGTTGATATGCGCCATCTTTTCCGTCGAGGTGTCGATCAGATCCTGCGGAACGCCTTTGGCGATCAGGACATCGGGGTGATGCTCCCGGATCAGTGTGCGGTAAGCGGCTTTAATATCGGCGTCGCTGTCGCTGCGGCTGACACCGAGCACCTTATAGGGGTCCGCTTGCTCGGTTCCTTGGCAGCTTGCGCGAATACGCTCAAAGGTCGCGGTATCGAACCG
>JAQCKY010000571.1 GCA_027592155.1 Pseudomonadota bacterium | reverse complement strand
GATTGAGACGGCAATGATCAAAGCGGCGAATTCGCCGGCATTCGCGGGCCGCATGAAGAAACTGAACCTGACCCTCGCGCCCATGGGCCAGAAGGAGTTCGCGGCGAAGCTGGAAAAATCGAACGCCAACATCGTCAGCATCATGAAAAAAGCCGGGATGTACCGGACCAAAACCCAGAAATAGTGACATCTTCAAATTAAGATATGGGGCGGTTGGGCTTTCGTTGGAAACCAGCCGCCCCAAATTTTTTAGATAACCGCGGACCGCTATGCGCAGACGAAACCTGATCTCGGCGATTATTCTCTTAGCCCTCGGCATCGGCTATGCCGTGCTGACGAGTACCTTACCCACCCGGACCATCGGCAGCGCGACGCAACCGTCGTTCTTCCCGTGGATCATTGCCGTGATTTTCATCTCCTTGTCCGCGGCGTTGTTGTTCCAGGGTCTGCGTCCCATCGCCAACAATGACATCCCCAAAGCACCGGACGTCACGCGGGATAAATACGTCTGGGGGTTCGTTGTGTTCGTCGTGTATCTCACCCTGTTGCCGACCCTCGGCTTTATCGCCGCCAACATCCCGTTCTTCGGCTGTTTGATGTATCTCTACGGTGAAAAACGGCCGACATGGCTCGCCGCCGGTGCCATCGGTATCTCGGTCACCTTGTTCTTCCTGTTCCGGGAGGTGTTTCAAATCCGATTGCCGTCCGGAGTCCTGTCCGGAGTGATCCAATGAACCCCGATATCGTCGAGGGATTCATTCAAGCAAGCCTGCTGACCAGCCTGCTCGCCACCGGCGTCGGTTCGTTGCTCGGGCTCATCGTCGGCATGATTCCCGGCATGACCATCTCCACCGGGATCATCATCGTTCTGCCCCTGACCTTCGTGCTCGAACCGGGCATCTCCATCGCTTTGCTGCTCGGCCTCTATGTCTCGGGCATGACGGGCGGTTCGTTCTCGGCCATCCTGCTGAACATTCCGGGCACGCCGTCTGCCTCGGCGACCGGCATGGACGGCCATCCGCTGGCGCTGCGCGGCGAGGCCGGCCGCGCCCTCGGCATCGCCATAACCGCAAGCTTCATCGGCGGCATGGTCTCTTTCTTCGCCCTGTTCTTCATCGCCCCGTTGTTGGCCGAGGTGGCCCTGCAATTTCAGTCGCCCGATTTGTTCTCCCTGGTGTTTTTCGGCCTCACGATCATTTGCAGCTTCGCCGCCAAATCGCTGATTAAGGGACTCCTGTCTGCTGCTATCGGTCTGATGATCGTGACCATCGGTCAAGATCCGATGATGGGTACGCAGCGCTTTACCTTTGGTGAGATCAATTTGATCGGCGGCATTCATTTCCTGACAGCGCTGATCGGACTGTTCGCTATTCCCCAATTGGTCGACAACTTTGCCGATATCCTGCGCGATAAAGAGGCCCAATATAAGGCGACCCACATCAAGCGGGTTCTCCCCACGCTGGCCGATCTCAAACGCATCCGCCTGCCTATTTGCATTGGCGCCCCCATCGGCGCATTCCTTGGCATCCTGCCCGGCGCCGGCGGCCCCATCGCCGCTTTCATCAGCTATGATTATGCCAAACGGTTTTCGAAAAATGCCAAGCAGTTCGGCAATGGCGCACCCGAAGGCATCGCCGCGCCCGAAAGCGCCAACAACGCCGTGACCGGCGGAGCCCTGATCCCAATGATGACTCTTGGCATCCCGGGCGATCCGGTAACCGCAATCCTGATCGGCGCGCTGCTCATCCACGGGCTCGCGCCCGGACCGTTGTTGTTTGTTGAAAATGGCGGCTTTGCCTACGGCGTCATCTTCTCGTTCTTGTTCGCCAATTTCTTCAACATCATCATCGGCTTCCTCGGGCTCCGCCTGCTGGTCAAAGTCCTGGCGACACCGAAAGCCCTGCTGATGCCGACCATCGCCATTCTGTGCGTCATCGGCTCCTACGCGCTGCGCAATAATTTCTTCGACGTCTATGTGATGTTCGGGTTCGGATTGTTGGGACTTGCGATGCGCTGGCTCGATATGCCGGTGGTGCCGCTTCTCCTGGCCTTGGTCCTCGGCCGCCCGCTGGAAGAACATCTCAGGGTTTCCCTGGCGGGGTCCAAGGGCGACCCCATGGTCTTTTTCACCTCGCCGTTCAGCGTCTTCTTCCTCTGCCTGGCGGCGTTCTCGATTTTTTGGTCCTTCTATTCGGAACGGCGCGCCAAAGCCGCCGCCTCATCCGGTGGATAATTTTTAAGTACGGAGATTAAGTGATGAGTTCGGATACGATACGCGTTGCCTCATTGGGCGTTGGTTGGTGGTCGGATGTCCTGGCAGATGCCATCGGCCGCGCCGACGGCATAGAAATCGCCTCGGTCTTCACGCGCTCGGAAGACAAACGAAACGCCTTCGCCGAGAAATATCGCTGCGCGGCGGCCGGATCTTACGAAGACATCCTCGCTGACGACAGCATCCAGGGCATCATCAATACGACGCCCAACAACATTCACCTGGAAACGACGCGCCAGGCCGCCGAAGCCGGCAAGCATGTGTTCCTCGATAAGCCCATCGCCAACACCGTTTGTGAGGGTATGCAGATCGCCAAGATTTGCCGCGATGCCGGGGTCAAGCTCTCCATCGGCTTCCAGCGCCGCCGGGAGACTCAGTTCCGCTGGGTGCAGGAGAAGATCAAGGC
>JAQCKY010000570.1 GCA_027592155.1 Pseudomonadota bacterium | reverse complement strand
AGAGCCTTCCGACCCTGAAGCTCACTGGCACCCAACAGCCGTTTGACCTCGGGGTTTTTGGTGCTGCCCATCAAGGATTTGGCATTTTTCGAGGTCAGACCAAGTTCCTCTGCAGCGATCATCGCATTGAGGGTCCAACGGACGATATCGGCCCATTGATCGTCGCCTTGGCGAACCGCCGGCCCCAAAGGCTCTTTGGTGATGATTTCGGGCAATACCATGTGATCGTCCGGTTTCTGGAATGCTGCCCGGCTCGCGGCAAGACCGGAGGCATCCGTCGTGTAGACATCGCACCGGCCGGCAAGATAGTTGTTCCGAGCTTCGGTGTTATCCTCAATCGGAACAGGCTTGTAGGTCATCTTATTCGTGCTGAAATATTCCGCGAGGTTCAATTCGGTGGTGGTGCCGGTCTGAACGCAGATGGAAGCGCCACCCAAATCCTTGACCGACTTAACACCGAGTGCCTTCGGCGCGATGAAGCCCTGCCCGTCGTAATAGTTTACGCCGACAAACGTGAGCTGGAGGTCAACGTCACGGCTGAAGGTCCAGGTCGTATTGCGAGACAGCATATCGACTTCGCCGGACCGCAGCGCGGTAAAGCGCGTTTTGCCGGTGAGGTTGGTATATTTGATCTTACTGGCATCGCCGAAGACGGCTGCGGCGACAGCCCTGCACAGATCAACGTCGAACCCGCGCCAAACGCCTTTGTCATCGGGGGCGGCAAATCCCGGCAATCCGGTGTTGATCCCGCATTGAAGATGGCCGCGTTTACGAACATCGTCGAGGGTCGCCGCACCGGCCATTGAGCTGATTGCGACAGCGCCGATCAGACCGGCGGCCATGGTTGATAGTTTAATCATATTGATTTCCCTGGTTATTATTCGACTGAGGTGATTAAGCGAACAGATCGTTGAAATAACTATAGCCCGCTCTTTCCAAGAATCCAAAAGGCATTCTAATTCTTTGATGGCGCTGGATTTCTCTCAAAATTTCCGCTTGGTTTAGCGTATGACCTCAAACCATGGAAACGATGATGGCTACTGACACTCGAACCGGCGGCCAATTGGTTGTCGACGCGCTCCTGACGAATGGAATTGACCGCGCTTATTGCGTTCCCGGTGAGAGTTATCTGGGGGTCTTGGAAGCCATCCGCGAGGCCGGAAACAGCTTCCAGCTTAACGTCTGCCGCCAGGAAGGCGGTGCGGCTTATATGGCCGAAGCCTATGCCTGTCTGACCGGAAAACCTGGCGTTTGCATGGTCACGCGGGGCCCCGGCGCCTGCAACGCCAGCATCGGTATTCATACCGCCGAGCAGGAAGGTGTTCCCATGCTCCTCCTCGTTGGTCACACCACGACGGGGACCGAGGGGCGCGTTGCGTTTCAGGAAATCGATCTTCAGGGGATGTATGGCGGGATGGCGAAATGGGTGACGGTTGTCCCCAGCGCCGACCACATGGCCGACGTCATGGCGCGCGCCATTCGAATTGCGATGTCGGGACGTCCCGGTCCCGTGGTGATCGGCCTTCCGGAAGACATCCAATTTGATGCCGCCCGCGCTGCAAATTTGGCACCGACGACCTTGCCGCGACCGGCACCGTCGACATCGGCAATGAGCGCGTTTTCGGCTCTCATCGGCGCCGCCGAACGTCCCCTCCTCCTGCTGGGCGGCATGAAATGGACTGAGGCTGCCCGCCATCAGATTTCCGAATTTTCCAGCCGGCTTGGTATTCCCGTGGCCTCCAGCTTCCGGCGACAGGATCTCATGGACAATGATCACCCATGTTATGTCGGCTCCCTCGGGGTCGGACCGGACCCGGCTCTGGTGCGGTATGTGGATGACAGCGATCTGCTTATTCTCATCGGCGGGCAGATCGGAGAGATCGAGACCGGGCGGTTCCAACGGCTGACCGAGGCGACTTCCGGCCGAAAAGTCGTCCACGTCGCGCCCGATGGCGAGATGCTGGGGCGGGTTCTGACACCGGACCTTGCGATTACGGCGGACCCGGCGGAGTTTTGTTTGGCTCTGGATGGCGTTTCGACCGACTCCGTTGGCAAATGGAAAATCCATCTGGCCGAACTGCGGGCAAGTTACGAAACCTACCGCAAACCCCTCGAATTTTCGGGTCACGAAAATCCAGGTCATGCCGTGGCGGCATTAAGCGATGTCCTGCCCCCCGATACCGTGATCACGCTCGGGGCCGGGAATTACACCCACTTTGTCTTGCGCCATCACAAATTTCGGGAACCCAATACATTGCTTGGCCCCATCAACGCGCCGATGGGCTCATCAGTGCCGGCGGCCATCGCGGCGGCACAGCAATACCCTGATCGCGAGGTGATCGCCTACGCCGGTGACGGCTGCTTCCTGATGAACGCCCAAGAATTGGTGATGGCGGCAAAGCAGAACCTCCGGCTCGCCGTTATCATTTTCAACAACGGGATCTATGGATCGATCCGGATGCATCAAGAGCTTCATTATCCGGGTCAACCGGTCGCGACCGATCTCGACAATCCCGATTTTGTCGCCTTTGCGGAATCGATGAACATTCCCGCCGTTCGGATCGACAGCGTCCATGACCTGACCGGTGCCTATAGAGATCTAAGAGACCGCCATGCCGGGCCGATCTTGATTGAGATGATGACCGATCCCGAGGTCAGCCCCCCTCAGGCCACAATCGGGCAGCT
>JAQCKY010000569.1 GCA_027592155.1 Pseudomonadota bacterium | reverse complement strand
TCGCCCGAAAGCCGGATGCGGGTGTCTTTTTGCGCCGCCGCATCGGGGATCGCCGAGACCAATGCGCGGGTATAGGGGTGGCGTGGATCGCGGAATACTTCCTCGGCCGGACCCTGTTCGACGATTTTCCCAAGATACATAACCATCACATCATCGCAGAGAAGGCGCACCACGTTGAGGTCGTGGGAAACAAACAAATAAGTCATCCCCAGATCGCGGCGCAGTTGGTCGAGCAATCGCAGGATGACCGCCTGCACCGAGACATCGAGAGCAGACGTGGGTTCATCCAGGACCAGGAGTTTGGGTTCCAGCGAGATCGCCCGGGCGATGTTCACCCGGGCCTTTTGTCCGCCGGAAAGTTGATGGGGAAAACGCGATAACAAAGCGGCTGGGAGGCCGACCTTCTCCGCGATGGCGGCGACATGTTTTTCCAGTTCCGCGCCGCCGTTCCAGCCGCCGATCCGCCTTAGGGGGTCCGCGATAACCTGGAAAGCTGTAAAACGGGGATTGAGGCTTTCGTGCGGGTCCTGAAATACCACTTGGATGTTGGCCCGGTCGGGATGGCTGCCAAACCGTCGTGCGGGAACCGCGGCGATATCCTTGCCATCGAAAATAATCGCGCCTGACGTCGGATCGGAGAGTCGGGACAGCATATTCACCAGGGTCGATTTACCGCATCCCGACTCGCCCACAAGACCGAGGCTCCTGCCCCGTTCAAGACGGAAGCTCACGCCACTGACGGCATGTAGCTGAGGATCCATTTTTCGGCGGAGCTCTCGATCGCGAAGTTTGTCCAGCCAACTCGCACCGGGGAGGGGATAGCGCTTGTTGAGGTTTACGGCTTCCAGGAGGTAGCTCATGCGGCGTTCCAGCATGACACGCTGTGCACTGAGGTTACTTGCAGGCGGGGCAAGGGGGCTTCGTCACAGCGGGGTTCGTATTGCGCGCAGCGCGCAGAGAACCGGCAGGCCGGCAACGCCCCACGGAGGTCGGGCAGGTTACCGGGGATAGAGTCGATTGATCTAAGATCGCTGGTACTGGTCGGGGTCGCCGCGATCAGCTTCCGGGTATAGGGGTGGCGAGGATTTGAGAATAATGCGGCTGTCGGGGCCGTCTCAACAATATGGCCGGCATGCATCACGGATATCCGGTCGCAATATTCAGCGGCGAGCCCGAGATCGTGGGTGATCAGGACCGTGGAGAGACCGTTGCTGGTGGAAATATCCTTGATCAAATCCATAATCGTTGCCTGGGTCGTCACATCCAGACCGGTGGTCGGCTCATCGGCGATCAGCAGTTTGGGGTCGCAAGCCAGGGCCATGGCGATCATGACCCGTTGGCACATGCCGCCCGACAGCTCAAAGGGGTAGGCGTCATAACGCCGTTCCGGATCGGGAATGCGAACCTTGGCGAGCGCGTCGATGGCGGCGGCACGGACGTCCGCTCGTTTTAGGTTCGCATGGCGGCGCAAAACATCGGCGATTTGAACTCCGATTTTACGGATCGGGTTGAGCGCGGTGCGGGGGCTTTGAAAGATGATCGAGGCTTCCCGGCCTCGCATCTTCTGCAGATCGTTTTCGCTGGCGCCCAGCACATCCAGGCCCCGGACATTAATGGCCCCTTTGGTCACCTGACCGACTGTGTCGAGGATACCCATCACGGTATAGACGGCGACCGATTTTCCGGAGCCGCTCTCGCCGACAATGCCCAGCATCTCTCCTTTGTCGACGGAAAATGAAATATTCTCGAGTGCATTGACGGTGCCGGACCGCGTGCGGAATTCCACCGACAGGTCCTCAACCCTGAGATAAGGAACGTTTTCGACGATGCTGTTCATGACACTCCCTATGTCCGCCGTCGCGGATCGATGAGATCGCGGAGACCATCGCCCAACAGATTGAAACAAAAGACCGCCAGCATCAGTGCGGCGCCGGGGAATAGGGCCAACCACCATTCGCCGGAGACGATAAACGCTGCGCCTTCCGCGACCATGATCCCCCATTCCGGTGTCGGCGGCCGCACACCCAGGCCGATAAAGGATAGCCCGGCCGCATTGAGAATTGCCCAGCCCATATTGAGGGAGATCTGGACCATCATCGGCGGCAGGATATTGGGGTAAATATGGAACGCCAGAAGACGCATTTCCGAATTGCCCGCCAGCCTGGCTGCCGCGACGAAGCCCGCATCGCGCCGAACGTTCACTTCGGCACGGGCGACACGCGTGTAAAACGGCAGGTTAATGATCGCCGTCGCATAGACGATGTTCTCTACCGTATTGCCCATGGCGGCGACGATGCCCATGGCGAGGACGAACAGCGGAAAGGCCATGATGGTATCGGTGGCGCGGCCGACGATCCGGTCGATCCAGCCGCCGAAGAATCCCGATACGCTGCCGAGGAAACTGCCTGCGACAAACGACAGCGCGACGGCGGCAATCGAGATCGAGAGGTCGAGACGGGTCGCGTAGATGACGCGGCTAAAGACGTCGCGGCCCAGATTGTCGGTGCCGAAGGGATGTGCCCAATTCGGCGGCTGCAGGGCGATTGCGGTATTGCTCGCCAGCGGATCGTAAGGCGCGATGAGCGGTCCGAAGATGCCGAGCCCGATGATCAGAACGAACAGCGAAAAGGCAAAGACCGTGACCAGGTTTTCGCCCATGACATATCGGAAATGTTTGAGAAACTCGG
>JAQCKY010000568.1 GCA_027592155.1 Pseudomonadota bacterium | reverse complement strand
CGCAATCGTCGCCGACGGAAGAAGCAGGTTTTTGGGACCGGCTGTTCAACAGCCTTTCAAATTAATGGCTACTTGACGAGGCGGGCGATTGTTGCCGTCGTGCTGTGACCTTCCTCGAGATCAGCCAAGAGAACTTTTCCGCCATAAGCTTGAACGATCTTGGCCTCGGGGATGTCTTCAATCCGGTAATCAGCGCCTTTGACGAAAACCGCCGGTTGGAGAGCTTCGATGACGGCTGCCGGCGTGTCTTCCTCGAAGATGACGACGAGATCGACACTGCTGAGGGAGGCGAGTACGGCGGCACGGGACATTTCCGATTGGACCGGACGGCTGTCGCCTTTCAGGCGTTTGGTCGAAGCATCGCTGTTAAGGCCAACCACCAAGCGGTCGCAGGCCTTTTTTGATTGGGCCAAAACCGAAATATGGCCGGGATGCAATAAATCGAAGCAACCATTGGTGAACCCAATCGTCTTATTTTGATTGCGCCAAATGATGCATTGGTCGACGGCGGACTGAAGGCTCAGAATTTTGGATTCGCCAGTTGCCAGATCGCGGTGGCGAAGGGTTGCGACCACATCCTCGGCGTAGGCGACGGCGGTTCCGACCTTTCCAACGACGATCCCGGCGGCGATGTTGGCCAACTCAGCCGCCTCTTTGAGCCCGATATTCGCCGCCAACGCGGCGGAGACAGCAGCCGCAACTGTGTCTCCGGCGCCGGAAACGTCAAAAACTTCCTGGGCCTCGGCGGCAAGATGGTGAACCGCGCCCGAGGCCTCGACCAAGGTCATGCCGTCACCGCTGCGGGTCGCGAGCACCGCGCCAATGCCATGATTGTCGATGACGGCTTGGCAGGCCGCGACGACCTGATCGTCGCCGTCGACCGGCATTTTGGTGGCTTCGGAGAGCTCCTTTAGATTGGGGGTCACCAAGTAAGCGCCCCGATAGATTTCGTAATCCAAACCGTGAGGATCGACGATGACGGATCGCCCGCGTTTTTGCGCTTCGGCGATGATTTCGCTGGCGAGACCATCCTTGAGCACGCCTTTGCCGTAATCCGAGAGTATCACGACTGCGCAATGGTCTAGCTCACCCCCGACCGCAACGAGGATTTCGTTTCTCAAGGATGGGGAGGGCGGTAACAGACTTTCATCATCGGCCCGCAGAAGTTGCTGCGAGCTGGCGATATAGCGGGTCTTGATCGACGTCTTGCGGCCGGGGTCCCGGATCATGCGGGTAACCGCGCCGGAGGTCTCCGTGATCAGGCTTTCGAGAACGGAGCCGGCATCGTCATCACCGACGATGGTGACAAAATGCGGGGTGCTGCCGAGCCCGGCAATATTGCGCACGACATTCCCCGCTCCGCCCGGCATCGCCGATTCCCGTTCGATGTGCATGATCGGAATGGGGGCTTCGGGCGAAATGCGCTCGACCTTGCCATAAATAAACCGGTCGAGCATGACATCGCCGACGCAGAGCACGGCACTTTGTCTCAGGGCTTCGATGGCATTCGCCGGACTGGCGGAATTGGAACTAGAGGTCAATGCGGGTTCCCTGCTGTAAGGAGTCGAGGATCGCTAACGTCGCCCGGCTGGTTTCAAACAGTTCGTTTTCATCAATGGGCGCCGGACCGCCAGTTGTGACCGCCGTAACGAAGGCGGAGAGGGAGCCGTTGTGGCCCTTATCCTGGCCGCGAGACGAGGTGACATTTTCCGATCCGCCGGCGTTGACCGAGAGCCGCCGAAAGTTATCCAAAAGGACGACGGATCCGCCGGCATAAATTTCAAAGCGCTCTTTTGGGTAGGAATCGTCGCCCAGCGCGGTATAGGCAATCGTCGCGAGACTCCCGTCGGTGAACCGCAAGGTGGCGGTGACGTCGTCGCAAACCCCCTCGAGAGAGGTGGCAGAGTCGGCCTGGACCGAGGTAAGGGGGGCGCCGACAAAATAGCGGGCCAGATCGACAAAGTGGCAGACCTCGCCAATGATGCGCCCGCCGCCTTCGCCGGGGGCATGGATCCAGCTATCCGCGGGGATCGCCCCCGCGTTAACGCGGAGTAGAACGAACTTCGTGCCGCCGGTTCCTGCTATCTGCGCCTGGGCTTTCTGAGCAAGTGGCGCAAAACGTCGGTTAAATCCGACCTGTAAGAAACCCGATGCACTGTCGCGGGCTTCTGCGACGTTATCGATTTCGGTATGGCTCAGGCCTAAGGGCTTTTCCACATAAACCGATTTTCCGGCGCGCAGGGCGGCCGCGGTTAGCGCTGCGTGACTGTCATGGCGGGTTGCGATAACCACCGCGTTGATTTCAGGATTGTTGATAACAGCATCTTCGTCGGCGCTTGCTTCGCGAAAGCCGAACTTCTGCTGGCTATGTTCAGCTGAAGAGCCCCGCCTGCTGACAACCGTATGAAGCTCGACGCCGTTGAGTTTTTTGAGCGCGGGCAGGAGCGTTGCCCGGGCGAAATTGCCGGCGCCGATGACACCCAGAACACAGTCGCCGGGTTTTACGGTCGTCGGTAATATCTTGATTTTCGGCGTCGGCGCGGATTTCTGATCGGTCGGATAGGTGAGCACGACGCCGAGCTGGGCCTCGGTACCGTTGGTGACCAATTCGTAAGCCGCCTCCGCATCCGTGATCGGAAAGCGGTGGCTGATCAGTGCGTCGATATCCAAGCGACTGTTTTGTTTCGGCGACA
>JAQCKY010000567.1 GCA_027592155.1 Pseudomonadota bacterium | reverse complement strand
TCCGCGCGGCCCAATGACGAGTTGGTTTGGCAAGCCGATGAGATCCATTTCCGAGAACTTCACCCCTGCCCGCTCCGGCCTATCATCGTAGAGAACATCAACACCGGCCCGCGTAAGTTTGCCGTACATCTCGTCGCAGGCAGCGACGCATTCCGTGTCATCTACTTTCAGATTGATCAGCCCAACCCGATAAGGTGCTACGGCTTCGGGCCAGATGATCCCATTGTCATCATGAGAAGCCTCGATAATGGCACCGACAAGGCGAGAAACACCAATGCCATAGGAACCCATTTCAACCGGCACTTCGGTACCGTCCTGATTGCTGACCACGGCGCCGAGTTTACTTGAGTACTTGGTGCCGAAATAAAAGATATGGCCGACTTCAATACCACGGGCCGCAACCAACGCCTCGCCCAGTTCGGCTTCCTTCGCCGGATCGTGCATATCATCGGTCGCCGCGTAGGCAGACGTCCACTGATCAACAATGGGCTGCAGATCACTGTCATAGTCGACGTCAGCGCTGGGAACGGGATAGTCGAGCACGTCCCGGTGACAGAAAACGCCAGATTCGCCCGTATCGGCAAGAATAATAAACTCGTGGCTCATGTCGCCACCAATGGGACCGCTGTCCGCCTTCATCGGGATCGCCTTTAATCCCAGGCGGTCGAACGTCCGGAGGTAGGACACGAACATGCGGTTGTACGAACGCCGGGCGCCTTCGAAATCCAAATCGAACGAATAGCTGTCCTTCATCAGGAATTCGCGGCCGCGCATGATGCCGAACCGCGGTCGTACTTCGTCACGGAACTTCCATTGAATATGGTAGAGAATTTTGGGCACATCACGGTAACTGCGCGCCGCATTGCGGAAGATATCGGTGATCTGCTCCTCGTTGGTCGGACCGTAGAGCATGTCGCGCTCGTGACGATCCTGAATGCGCAGCATCTCCTTGCCATAGTCGTCATAACGACCGCTTTCGCGCCACAAGTCAGCCGGCTGGATAGTCGGCATCAGCAGTTCCTGGCTACCGGCACGGTCCTGCTCTTCCCTGACAATTTGTTCAATTTTCTTCAGCACGCGGAAGCCGAGCGGCAACCATGAATAGATGCCAGCACTGGACTGGCGGATCATGCCGGCGCGCAGCATCAGCCGGTGCGACACGATCTGTGCCTCGGCCGGGTTTTCCTTCAGGGTCGGCAGAAACAGGCGGGAACGGCGCATTAGAATCTCGTGCAGGAGGGGCGTGGGAAAGGCGCGCGGACTGTAGGCAATGCATCGTGCCTTGTCCACGGCTGCCAGCCCATCTTTGGCCATGCCCTAACTGGGACTGACAACGGTCGGCAAGTTCTTCGGAAAGAGAATCGCTCAACGGTTGTCCGTTGAAGGTCATACGACCGCTGTTGATATTGTACTCAATACGGCCAATGGCCATTTCCGCCTCCGCATCGCCCGGCAGCGCGATCGTCCGCAAGATGGAGAATGTGAAGGTATCCGGCAGTCGAAGCGCCGGGCGGCCGCTGGCATCCGCCGAAGCAACCGGCTTTCCTCGGACGTCAACGCCAGGCCGATAGGCAACGTCAGGCGCTGGACGGTGGCGGACGAGACGCTGACAATCTTTCTTGCCGATGATTACAGCGATCTCCTTGCCAGAATTCTGAGCAACGGCACATGCATTACCCAGCAGGAACACAGCGACGGCTGATACCACACCGAAAGTTCGCATAGACATCACCACCATGAAAATGAAACAGCGTCAGCGCCGAGCGCTGAAACCTCGAGAGCAGCGGGATATGTCGATATTGCCTGATTTTGTTTAATGAACCCTTGCAGCCCTCTATGGCTGGTGTTCCACGCCCCGAACCATCCACGGTGGCCGTTGCTGCGCAATAATACCGTGAATAGGACATGAAGTCCGGTGAGCACCGGGCAAGTAGCCAATGCTCATCAGGAACTCACCGACAATCTCGCCACCGGTAAACTTAAAAGCCTGGCGAAATATTTTTACCCATGCGGCCTTGTCCAGCGCCGGCTGTGCCGCAATCCACGCAGCGAACCCACCGTGGCTGTCGCGCAAAGAGCGGACACGGCATGCGTTCTCAATCACCGCCGCCACTTTCAGCCGGTTCCGAATAATCCCTGGATCGCCGAGCAGGCGGGCAACATCGGTTTCGCCATACGTGGCGATCTTGTCGATGGCAAAGCCGTCGAATGCAGCATTGAGTGTCGGGCGCTTGCGCAGGATCAGTTCCCACGAAAGTCCGGCCTGAAATATTTCCAGGCAAAGCCTCTCGAACAGCACCGCCTCATCCTCGGTGGGAAAGCCGTACTCTTTGTCGTGATAAAGCCCGTGTAAAGGATGACCGGCCGCAATGTCACAGTACGTACTCATTGCGGGCGTAGGGTGATCAGATCGAAATGAACGATCACGAAGAAGATCGCCCAAAGCAGCCCGGCCAACACCGAATTAATCGCCGCCTTGAACAGCAGCCTGGGATTCTTTGGCGCGCCTGCCGATTGCCCCTTGGCCACATCTTCTGGACCGATGGGCTCATTACCCCACGGCAATACCATGAAGATTGTGATCCACCAGATAACGAAATAGACAGCGAGATGGGTAACCCAACCAACCTGCATCTAAACTTGCTCCAACTCGATCAATGTACCGCATAAATCCTTGGGATGCAGGAACAGGACAG
>JAQCKY010000566.1 GCA_027592155.1 Pseudomonadota bacterium | reverse complement strand
TAAGCTGTAGAGCAATAAGAAGAGAAAAAAGAGAACGATGGAAAGCCCTGCCGCCAGGCTCCTGCTCTCCCGATCCAAAGCCTCAATATTGTTCGTCACATCGAGCCTCAGCTCGATCCGCCCCGACGCGGCCGTGCCCGATTGCGACAATGCCGTACTGTTTGCAAAGACGTAGCGTTCCCGCGCGCCCCCCTTGGTGTCGGCAGCCACACTGGTCCGACGAATATGGTTGAGAGATGGATCGACTGCCGCAGATGGCGTGATCGTTTCACCGATCTCATTTGGATCCATTGCGAGCAAAACGACCCCCCGGCCGTCGACGATACGCACATGAAGGACCGAAAGCCCGTCGGTTACCTGCCCCACCGCTTTGCGCATCTCGGTGATCTCGGCGCGTCTGCGTAGCGCGTCGCCTTTCAACCCGGGACCCAGCGCAGCCAACCGCCGATATTGATCGGCCACGGCGGCCGAAATGCCCTGACTAATCACCATCGCCCTGTCGGCCGTATCCCTCTCCAGCTGACTGGTCTCATGGAACCGAAAGGCAAATACGACCAGTCCGGCGGCCAGGCACAGCACTAGGCCGGTTATGATTGTCAGTAGGTTGAGTCGTTTCTGCATAATTGCGAGAGGCGCTTTACCCCCATTTTTTCAAATCAACTCAATCTCAAATTCGGTTCACCGCGACGACGTCGCGCCGGTAGAGACCTTTGCACAGGTCCCTTGCGCCTGGCGACCCTTGTTTACTTTGTATTCTATATAAGGGCTGCCCTTCCTGTTTTCATCGTTTTGAAGGCACATCGATCCACTGAATAAATATTGCGGGTCCCCGGAGAACAGGTCACGCTGAAACAACAGGAGAGGTAAGTCCATCTAGAGGAAATTAGGCATGACTTTCGAAGAACGACTTCAGCGTGTCCGCGACACGATGGCGCGCGAAAAAGTCGACGTCATTATTGCGTTTTCAGCGGCAGCCCATCATATCGAAACCGCTGATCGGGTTGCGCTGTTATCGGGCTTTAAGCCCCTTGCACCGGCAGCCGTGATATTCGGCGCGACGGGCAATGATGAGTTAATCGTTACGCCTTCGTGGGATGCTGCGCGGGCGCAATCCCAAATCGCGGCAATGGAAATCAGCGGGAGTGACGATTTCGTCGCGACCCTGAGCACACGACTGCGCGACCTGGAAAAATCCGCCCAGCGCATCGCGGTGGTCGATCTTGACCTTATGCCTCAGGCAATTGCCGGACCTCTAAAAAGTGAGTTTGGCGCCTCGCTTGTAGACGGACTATCCCTGGTCCGGGAAGCCGCGAGCCGCAAAACCCTGACGGAAATCGAGAATGCCAAAAAGGCAACCGAGATCGCCGAGGCCGGTTACGCTCACATGCTTGAAATTGCAAAAATCGGCATGCCCGAATGCGAATTAGCCGCCGCCGTGAAGGGGCATACTCAGTCGCTCGGCGGTGATGACAATTTTTTCATGATGCATGCGGAGAACCATCCGCTGGCGGTCCAGCCGTCCGGCGAACGCCCCTTGGAAGAAGGCGACATCATTGTCGCCGAGGTCACACCCAGCTATCGCGGTCAATATGCCCAGATATGCCGAACCGCCGTGATGGGCGAGCCATCCCCTTTATTGCGCGGGAAATATGAGCTTGTGGTGACGGCGATGCATGCCGGTATCAAACAGGCAAAGCCGGGAAACCGCATGGCCGAGGTCTGCGGCGCCATCGATGAGGTCCTCACGGAGGCCGGTTACGGCGAATACTGCAAACCGCCTTATATGAACCGGCGCGGCCACGGCCTTGGTATCAGTTCCGTCATTCCCGGTAACGTTTCCGCTAATAATGACATCGTGCTTCAAGAGGATCAGTTCTTCGTCATCCATCCCAATCAATATATCCCGGAGGTTGGTTATCTGCTCTGCGGTGAACCGGTCGTCCTGACCCAGAGCGGCGCGGAAATCCTGACAAAACGAGGCGCCAGCCTCGATTCCATCGCGATATAGAAGAGACGGAGAGATAACATGCACACGATGCACCCCGTCCTGCCGATCGGTCCATACGATTGGGCGGAGGATGCCTTGCCGGCCCGGGAATTCGAAGCCCGCGTCGACGCCGCCCGCAAGATCATGACGGAAAATGATTGGGCCGGGGTTGCGATCTTCGGCGATATTCCCGAATGCGGATTGATCAGCTATTTCACCAATTACACCCCAAAACTTGCCTGGGGGATGGTCTTGATCCCACGGGAAGGGCCTCCGCGCATCCTTTCCGGAGACGGCGGGCGCATGGTTCCCGCCGGCAAGCTGCTGACCTGGGTGGAAGACGTTCGACCGACCCGGAATCTCGGTGACAGTGTCGCCGAGTGGGCCGGCGAGCTCCCGGCAGGAGACGGTCGAAACCAGTCGGTGATCGGCACGGCTGATTTCGGGATCATGCCAAACGCGCTGCATGACGAACTCATCTCCGGCATAGCGGAGAGTGTCACCTTGGTTGACGCCACGGATCAGCTTCAAGTCCTCACCCGGCGGAAAAGTGCGCGCGAAATCACGTTGATCAAAGATAACTGCGAGGTTTTGAGAAACGCCACGACAGTGTTCCGTGACACGTTTATTGGCGGAAGTGAGATATCGACCTGCGTATTGGAAGCCGAAGCCGCTGCCCGCGCCGGTGGGGCACAAGATACCCGTGCGCTGTTCA
>JAQCKY010000565.1 GCA_027592155.1 Pseudomonadota bacterium | reverse complement strand
CCGGCCACCCATGTGAATGAGACCGGTTTTGGTTTGACGGAGGACGCGGTCGCTCCCTTTTGCCCCGATGGGCCTCGTGCTCTTTCGGTGATCTGCGCCGGTGTTCCAGCCGTATTAAAGGTCATATCGATGATTACGATTTAGTTGATCGGTTTGGCCGAGCTGACCCTTATACCTGGATGCACCGCGATGAAAATTGAGGATTTCTCACGTCAGTCACCAACATTGGTTCTCGAAGAATATTTCGCCGGAACTACACGCGCCTGGGGAATTTTTCAGGACTGGCGCGGCAATGTTACCCGTCAATTCGTGGTTGATATTGCTGGGAAATGGGACGGTAAACTGCTCACCCTCGATGAGCATTTTGATTTCAACGATGGCGAAAAGAGCTTTCGGCAATGGCGTATCAGAAAAATCGAGAGCGGGTGCTATGAGGGCGCAGCGGATGATGTTGTTGGTACCGCGACGGGTAAAGCTGCGGGCAATTCGCTGAACTGGGTCTACACCCTCGACCTAAAAATTGGTGAAAACAGCACACTTCAGGTCAAATTCGATGACTGGATGTTTCTGCAGCCCGACGGGGTGCTGCTCAACCGCGCGCGGATGAGCAGGTTCGGAATCAAACTCGGTGATGTGACGATTTCGTTTGCAAAGATAGATGCCGACAAGAATGCCGAATCTATGCATTCGCAGCCCGGCGACGAAGCCAACGCAAAACTGGGCCAATTATAGGAAACCGATCGTAAAGCTGCGATGCCGCATCCCAATATTCCAGATGCGACGTAATCTTCCCCTGATCATCGAAAGTGAGCCAGCGCTTTCGGGACAACAAGCCGGTCAACATCCATCGGAAAAATACAATTCGACCGTTGGTCGCGTGACTATCGATATGAAATTCAATATCCGAAACGGTTGCGAATAGTCGTTCGAATATCCGTCTCATTTCGGCGCATCCAGTAACGTCATGTAGTGGGTCTTGGAAGGTAACATTCTCGCTGACATAACTCTGAATATCCCTCAGGCGATCAACGGTTAGTTCTTCCAAGTAAACCTTGTATCGGTCGAAAGCGTCTTCTGGGGTCATCATTTTGGGATCCGGCGAGCAACGGAAAAATACAGAAAATAGGGCAAGCAGCGCAGTAGCTTGAGGATCATCACAAAGCGCCATGGCATGGCAATTTCGAATCGATTCCCCGATAATTCCGCGACAATATGGCGGGCTGCCGCATCTGCTTCCATAAGGAACGGCATAGGAAAGTCGTTGCGGTCCGTGAGGGGGGTGCGCACAAAACCCGGATGGACGATGGAGATATACACACCAAGATTCTCCAGCTCCGGCCGCAATGACTCGCACATATTGGTCAGCGCGGCCTTTGACGCGCCATAGGCACTGGCCAGAGGCAGTCCGCGATATGCGGTCAAGGATGAGATCACTGCGATACGTCCCTGTCGCCGGCGGATCATGGCCCTCATGACTGGTGCGAGGCTATTCACGGTACCCATGACGTTGATATTGAGCTGTTGCGCAAATGCGGCGGCGTCAAAATCTTCGGCGCCGAAGCGGATATAGGTGCCAGCGTTCAGAACCGCGAGATCGACAGGGCCAAGATCAGTTTCGATACGCTCGACAATGGCCTCAACTTCCGCAGCATCAGTCACATCGACCGGATAAGCAACCGCGCGTCCAGGCAATCCTTGAGTATCGCCGACCAGTCGTTCCAGGTCGGATTGGGTCCGGGCACTGCCGGCAACAGTCCAACCGTTTCCCGCCAGTTCCAGTGCGACCTCACGACCGATTCCACTGCCGGCCCCGGTAACCCAGGCAACCCGTGTCATAAGTTAAACCTCACCTTGGCGCGCCAGTTCAAAATCATTGGCGATGTATGTGTATTTGGTCGCAACCATATCCCGACGTATCTTGGGCAACTGCCGACATTCCCTGTGGCCGATATAGATGGAGCCGGATTGACTGAGCGGACTAGGGATAGAGAGCAAGTTCGGAGACTGAAAAGTCGGCGCAAAATTCGCGCCCAATCGCGACCAGGCCCACACGTTTCAGTCGGCTAACGTCCATGGGTGATTCCAGACGGTGAGGAGTGAACTCATTGAAGGGTAGGTCTATGCTCCGCCATTCGATGCCGGCGGTAAATGGAGCGCGATAGGATTGCCACGATCGAACGGTATCGCGGGTACGGAGATGGACCCCATAAAGCTCTCCGTTCCCGCGCACAGTCAGTCGCAAGCCTGAATAGCTCGAGGCATCGACAAAGGCACCAGTGGGATCAAGGTCTAGGGCTGCCTGTACGAAGCCGCCGTTGTTCTCCAACTGGACATTGCCGGACAGCCGCAAACAGCTGACGGTGCCTATTACCTCCGGCCTAACCGTTGGTTTGGAAATACCACCCATCACCCGGTCGCTCACTGCCCGCCAAGTGGTGCCGCAATTCGATACCAGGTTTTGGCTACAAAAATCGTCAATAACGACCGGTTGCCGCAAGCGACCCGTTTTGGCACTTCGGTCTGAACCAGCAGCCCGAGTATGCATTTTTTGGCTATCCTTAGTGGCGACAATGGGCAACGGCGTGGCGATCTACAGTAACGCCCATATGAGGTGGTTCACTGGGACGGGAGTCAGTGACTGCGCTCAGAAGCGCTATCAATACATTTGTCTATACGCGGGAATGCAGGAGTTGGATCAGCCCG
>JAQCKY010000564.1 GCA_027592155.1 Pseudomonadota bacterium | reverse complement strand
CCAAAGCCAACCTTCCCAACTGTCCGGGTTCATCTGGGTGCCGGTGGCGCCGATGATATTCATGAAGCGGGTTCGGGCGCTTTGCGCGCCGCCGACATTGCCCCAGGTATGGTGGGAGGTATGGGCGTTGAAAACGGCGCCTCTGCCGTAGGTGCGGCGGACCCGCTTAATCTCGTTTGCAACTAGATCGAAGGCTTCGTCCCAGCTGATGCGTTCATAGCCGGAAATGCCCCGGTTCTTCGGGTTGCGTTCACCCCCCGGCGTGGGGTCGAAATCGACCCGCTTCATCGGGTATAGATTGCGGTCCTTGGAATAGATCACCGACTTCATGACCGAGCCATGAGGGCTGATTGAGGTTCGGCGTGGCGGCGTGAAAGACTTGCCCCGGGCCTCGATGGTCCAGGGGCCGGCGTCTTCGTCTTCGAAGTCCATTGGTGTTATGCGGAGGATCTTGCCGTCCTTCACATAGACGAACATCGGCCCGCCGTTGGAGCCATTGGTGTACCGCATCACGCCGTTGCCCATATCGGTGCCGTACCGCCAGCCGATGGTCTGGGTCATCATCAAGGTCTGGGTGAACCATAACGACATCTCGTCGGGACCGCGCATGTCGAGCTTGAAGTTCTTGATGGCGTTGATTTGGTCCAGGTTATTGACCGGCGGGGTCAAGAGCTGCGCCGCCAACTTGGCATCCCGGAAGGTCATCACGACCTCGGCGTCGGGATCGATCCCTGCCTCAGAGAGCAGCTTGCCATCCTGGAAGCGAAACCAGCGACCTTGCGAGTCATCCATGAGCTTCATTTGGGCTGTGAAGTTCTTCTCCCCCAGGCGCGCTTTGAACACAGGGTAGCGCCACGCAGTAAATTTGAGGAAAAGCTTGAGCACATAAAGAGTGAGAGCAAATCTCATGAGTCGGATCCTTCGTGGGGTGGCGTGTCGTTTTTCTACAGCCCGAATATGCTTTGGGCATTGCTGCCCTTTACCTTGGCAGCTTGGTCGGCGGGCAGAACATCGGTGGCGTTCAGTACCTGTTTGATATTGGTCGGGTGCGGCCAATCGGAGCCGAACATCACCCGGTCCGGGCCGCCGAGTTCCACGAGCAGTTGCATCGCGTTTTCATCATAAACCACGCCGTCGTAATAGACGCTGTTGGTCAAATAGGTGCTGGGTAATTCTTTGATCTTGTCCTTATCGCTTTGACGGGCCTTGAAGAACAGATCGATCCGGGATTTTAGATACGGCAGTGTACCGCCGCCATGGGAGGCAATGATTTTCATGTTCTTGTAACGGTCGAAGAAGCCGTCATTAACCATGCGCAAAATCGCCAGCGAGGTATCGAAGGTGAAGCCAACCGTCGCCAGCATGGCGCCGAGATCTTGTTTTTCGTAACCCAGCGGCGCGGTCGGATGGACCAATACCGGCAAGCCGCGGGCATCGATCGCATCCCAGATCGGCTTGAATTTTTCGTCGATGAGGTTCTCGCCGCGGATATTGCACAGGGTCATGATGCCGACGGCGCCCATCTCGCAGACACGATCCAGCTCCTGGATCGCCAGATCGGGATATTGCCAAGGCAAGGTGGCCAGGAAACGGATACGGTCGGGATAGGTTGTCTGGGCGGCCCGCATATCGTTGTTGATGGCCTTTGAGGCCTCGAGGCTTTGCTCGGCCGTGCCCCAAAACGAGCTGGGGGAGGTCAGGGAGACGATAGAAATGTCGATGCCCTCGGCGTCCATATTTTGGATGCGGCCGGCGTAGTCGAACATCTGTGGGATGAAGGCCATGGTCAGCGTTCCGGCTTCGACCAGCGCTTCCACGCCGTCGTCGCGCACACCGACGCTATAGGCGGGTGCGGCGTTCTCGCGCAATAGGGCGACCCAACTTTCGGAAATCATGTGGGTGTGGATATCGATAATCGCCATCATGCCGTTTCCTTGCTGTCTGACAGTTCGATTTTTTATGATCGTTGATCTTACCGGCGGTAAGCGGTGAACGCTAAATCATATTAATACATGGTGCGATACCGGTTCGGCATCCTTCAATAAATATGTTTGCGGATCGTGGTTGGAATTTCCGACGGGAGGCCGTAGCCTTAATACCCGTAGCAGGGGCCGCACTGCTGCGCGACAAGAAACCACGTTAAACTCGAGGAAGATACCATGTCAGTCCGTCAAACACCGCCGTTCCGAGCCGATCATGTCGGCAGCTTGTTGCGCCCGGCTCCACTCGCCGCCGCCCG
Organism: Pseudomonadota bacterium; assembly: GCA_027592155.1. GTDB lineage: Bacteria > Pseudomonadota > Alphaproteobacteria > Rhodospirillales > UBA2165 > JAQCKY01. The sequence continues at coordinate 464 of JAQCKY010000564.1, read as the reverse complement.
CGATAAAGCCCGAACCGGCGATTTGCCGTTATCCGAGCTTGTGCAGGTTGAAGATGAGAGCATTAAATACGCCGTCGGGCTCCAGGAATCCATCGGGCTGAAGGGGATTACCGACGGGGAATACCGGCGCGGTTATTGGCATCTCGATTTTATGGTCGGCTTTGACGGCATCGAACTCAACGAAGAGACTTATGGCATGGCATTTTCGGCCGGAAACGCCGTCGCCACGACCAAGGTGACCGGTAAGGTGTCACGCCCGGACACCGGCGTCATGCTCAGTCATTTCGAGTATTTGAAATCGGTCACCAACCAAACACCGAAATTCTGCATCCCCTCGGCGACAATGTATCATTTCAGGGCCGGCCGGGCAGGGGTCAGCGAAGATGCCTATCCGGACTACGAAGATTTTTGGACGGACATTGCAACAGCATACCGGGACGAGATCAAGGGCTTGGCCGATGCCG
>JAQCKY010000563.1 GCA_027592155.1 Pseudomonadota bacterium | reverse complement strand
AAATGCCAGCCTGGCTCGCTTTTATAGACCCAGACTTCTTCCTTAGTCTCCGGATTGATCTCGATGATGCGGGAGAAAGGATGTCCGGCATAGGTCGCGCAGCCATTGGCAAACAGGATGATGTTGCCGTTGGGCAGCATCTGAGCGTCATGTTGTCCGCCCCAGCTGAAGTCGGTCATCTCCCATCTCAGTTTTCCGGTCTGGCGATTGATGATGGCGACGGTATTGATATGGCGCATGCTGATCAGGATGTCGCCGTTATCGAGGGGGAAGGTGCCGTTCACCCAGGAAAAGACCATCAAACCGGTCATCGGATTGATCGGATATTTATCCACGTCCATCGAATGGGTGGACCAATTGAACACCGTATTACCGTCGGGATCGACCTCGCGGACATAGTCGTTATACATGCCGCCGTCCGGGTGCGGGCCGTGACCGCCGGTGACCAGTTTTTCACGATCTGCGGGCATTTCTTCCCAGCCGGCATAGAGGGTATTGCCGTTGGCGAGCCGCCGCGCATCGTGATGCTGGAAATGATCCACATACTCGTTGACGAGATTGCCGTCCCAATCCAGTTCCTGCATCAGGCCGCCCTGAGCGCCGCCGGGAAAGCGCGGCCCCTCTTTGGTTTGCGTCGTGACGAACAAATTACCGTTGGGCAGCAACCGGCCGTACCCACCGGGGTTTGCCGGCAGTTTCCAGCTATGCACGACTTCGCCGGCCATGTTGATGATGTAAGTTTCGTTCCCCCATAACGGCGAAAACAGCGTGAACCCTGGGGTGGCGCGTGCACTGTCGTTGAGGGTGACGCCGGTTTGGAGAATGCGCATGGGGGAAGCTCCCTACTTGTCTATTGAATTTGTGTTTGTAACTTTGAGGAGAAACATAGCCAGCGATTTCCGGGATTGAAAGCCGCGAAATGCCCCTTGACCCAAACATTGAGGCGAGAGATGCTTGGAAAAAATACGCACGCAATTGAACGCGCGACCGGTCTATAAATTGACCAGCATTAGGAAGGACGATCATGAATATAGTTGGCGTTGAATCGATAACCTATGGGGTCGAGGACCTCGAGCAGGCGATCCGGTATCATCAGGATTGGGGCCTTACCTTGGTGGCTAAGACTGACGCATCCGCTGACTTTGAGCTGGTGGACGGCACAACCCTGCATCTCCGCCGCTCAGATGCCCCTGACTTGCCGCCGGTTAACCTGAATTGGTTGCCGCACTTGATGAAATCGACGGTGCGGGAAGTTATCTGGGGCGCCGCCGACCAGGCGACCGTCGATGCTGTCGCGGCGGAACTGTCGAAAGATCGCGAAGTGACGACCGATGCTGACGGGACCATTCACTCGATCGATAATTTAAACAACGCCATGGGCTTTGCCGTCACCAAGCGCAAAGAGCTTACGCTCAATCTTCCTGAGATTAATACGGTCGGAAATTCAGGCCGGCCGGATAAGCCTGCTGAGGCAACGATCCGCCGCGCAGTTCATCCTTACCGCTACGTTCATGTTGTTTATTGGGTGCCGGAAGACACACAGGCCACGGTCGATTTCTACATCAACCGTCTTGGATTCAAGATGACTGACGACATGACTGGCGGCGGGGCATTCTTGCGCTGCGGCAACTCGATCGATCATCACAACCTGTTCCTGCAGCGGAACAATGACGGATATTACGGGTTCCAGCATGTCGCCTATGAGGTGAAAGACCTGGATGAGGTTGCGATGCTGGGCCAGCATATGGAAGAGAACGGCTGGCGAACCAATGTCGGCCCCATCCGCCATAATATTTGCTCCAGCTTTTCCTGGTATCTTTGGAACCCCGCGGGCGGCGCGATCGAGGCGCTCTCCGACATCGATCATATCCATGACGGTTGGGAAGTCCGGACGATCGATCCGAGCCAAGAAGGATTTTACGGTCATTCCTGGACCGCGAATCCGGCCCACCGGGGTGTGCGCCCGGCGCAGTGGGTCGATCCAATCCCGGAAGATGCCTAGCCGCTAACCAACAGGTTTGACGGCGCTTCGTCGGCTGATAGAGTCTGCGCATAATTTATCATATGCGCAGGGAGATCGGACATGGCCAAGCACGGCAAACAAGTCATCGCCATCGAAGAACATTATTATGACGCCGAGGTCGTCGCGACCTATGAGGGCGCGAATGCACGGGTCGGCAATTATGTCCGGGACCGCCTCGACGATACCGAAACCCTTCGCTTGAAGGAGATGGACGAGGCCGGCATCGATGTCCAGGTGTTATCCCACGGTGCTCCGGCCTGCCAACAGATGGAACCGGAGTTGGCGATAAAGATCTCCCGCGGTGCTAATGACCGCCTTGCCGATATCATCAAGAAACACCCCGATCGTTTTGCCGGCTTTGCCATGATCCCGACCCCGGACCCGGAAGCTGCTGCCGACGAGTTGGAACGCGCCGTTCAGGAATTAGATCTCAAGGGGGCCATGGTCCACGGCCTGACCAACGGTGTGTTTTTAGACGATCAGCGTTTTTGGCCGATTTTCGAGCGGGCGGAAAAACTGGATGTGCCGATCTATCTGCATCCGGCCATTCCTCACCCGCAGGTGATCGATCTCTATCTCAAAGAATATGTTGCCGACTATCCGGGCATCCTCAATGCGGCATGGGGATTCACCATGGAAACCGCGACCGCTGGTATCCGGCTGGTGCTTAGCGGCGTGTTC
>JAQCKY010000562.1 GCA_027592155.1 Pseudomonadota bacterium | reverse complement strand
GAGGCGATCGCCGACCTGACGACCGTTTATGCGGCGACCGCGCGGCCCCGGGATTTGATTAAACCGGTGATGACGCCTTCTGCGGGGGCTGCCGATATCCGGGCCCGGGGAAACAGCGGATGCGGTATTCTTTTCGGCGGCGAGGCGATGGGCCTCGACAATGACGATATATCCTTGGCCGATACGATCATCCAGGCACCGTTGCATCCCGGATTTTCGTCTCTGAATTTGTCCCAGGCGGTCTTGTTGATTTCCCATGCTTGGTTTACGGCGGTCGATGAAACCCCGGCGGAAGCGATCCCGATGCGGGCGTCGACCCGTCCGGCGACAAAGGAGGAACTGCTTGGTTTTTTCGAGCAATTCGAATCGGCTCTGGATCAGTCCGGTTTCATGCGCCTGACCGAAAAGCGCCCGATCATGGTTCGGAACCTTCGGGCAATTTGGAACCGCGCCAAACTAACGGACCAAGAGGTCCGAACCCTGCGCGGTGTTGTGTCGTCCTTTACGCAGTTTCTGGGTCCGAAATAAACCGATTTTGCCGACGCCAGTGTGGCACCTCACCCTTCGAGGGCTTCAGGGTGAGGAGGTACGCAGGGACCTCATGCTGAGTTCATCGACCTGCCTTCGCCCGCTGAAGCGGGCTTCGCGCAGGCGGGAGCATGAGTTTCAGGCACCTAATTTCAGCGCCCCATCTCCGTAATTCCGCGCCGCGCCAGTTCGTCGGCGCGTTCGTTTTCAACATGTCCGGCATGGCCCTTGACCCAGTGCCATTGGATGTCGTGTTTCTGGCTGATTTCGTCCAGCTCGATCCAGAGATCGTGATTGGGGCGCATTTCGCCGCCCTTGATTTTGAAGCCCTTCGCCTTCCAACCGGCCAACCATTCGGTCATGCCGCGCTGTACATATTGACTGTCGGTATAGATCGCGACTTTGCTGTGCCGCTTGAGCGCCTTTAGCCCCTCGATCACCGCCTGCAGTTCCATTCGGTTGTTGGTGGTTTTCGGCTCGCCCCCCAGAAGTTCCTTTTCCGTGCCGTTCCAGCGCAGCAGAACGCCCCAGCCGCCAGGGCCGGGATTGCCGCTACACGCGCCGTCGGTGAACATCTCCACGCGCTGTTCGTTCTTATCGCTCATTCAAATCCCAGTATGGTTGGTTGGTTGTGTGTTTGATTGATCTGGTTGCCCGGCGATCCAATATAAGGGGTAGCGATCATCCCTTACGGGTCAAGAGCTGATTTCGGCTACCCCGTATCCGATTCTCTGGAAAGCGCGTATTGTGGCATCGGACGAATTATTTGGAACCGTCTTTATGGGATTTCGGCCTGATATGGCAAGCATGAGAGTCTCTGTTCTCGCTGGCGTGGCTGTGGTCGCCCTGTTGATGACAGCCAATCCGGTCGATGCGGCGACCCGATCTCAGCAGCCCCTGGGGTTTGAGAGCGAGCAACGCGACCAAAATAACCTGGTGCTTCGGATTCAGAAATTACTGAGCGCCCAAGGTCATTTTCATGGCGGTGCCGACGGCCGAATAAGTGACGCCTTGCGGGCGGCAATCCGGCGTTATCAACGTCTGACCGGTCGGACCGTCGACGGCAAGGTGAGCGAGCCCCTGGTCCAGCATCTGGAAACACAGAACCGGGTCGGCGATATGCTTAACCGGCTGGAGAAAACTCGAACCGAGTCCAAGAAAGCAGCCCGCAAGGCGCTGCTCGAGGGTGTGGGAACCCGGGCCTTCATCAACAAAGGGCGGGGCGATGACGTTGCCGATCCGACCCGGGATGCCTCCCCTTGTTTTCAGGACCCTACCGAATCTTGCTTGCTTGAGGAAGCCGTCGAAAGTGCGAAGGCCGTCGCAAAATCCGAGCTGCGCGACTGGGCCTTTGGTGAAATTCTTGTCGCTCAGGCAAAAGCCGGCCTTATCGAAAAAGCAATATCGACGGTGCGCCGGATCGGCGATGCCCGGCTGATCATCGTCGCTCTTCGGGATATCGCCCGCGCCCAGGCTCAATCGGGCCGCGTGGGTGGCGCCCAGGAAGCCGCGGCGATCATTCCGGATCGCTTTAAACGGTTGGAGGCGCTGGCGGCCATCGCCGATCTTCAGCTTCGCCATAAAGATCTCCTCGGAGCGGTCAAAACATCGGCAGCTGTGATCAATGAGGCAAAAACGTTAAAGGCGCCGCTTCACGATGGCGGGGGAAATCGATAACCCACGGCTCAAGGCCTATACGCTCTGGGTAGTATCCGCTACTCAGGCAAAATTGGGTCTCTCCACTTTGTCTGACAGTACGGTCGTCCTGGCGGAAAAGGCGACCAAAAATATCATCGGACCGTTGAGCCGGGTTTGGCTGTTCGGCGATCTAGCCTCCGAATACGCCGGGCAGGGCAACCGGGGCGATGCGCTGGAAGCCTTTAACCGCGGGTTGGATATCGCCGAGTCGATCAGAAATTCTTGGGCCCGCGCCCGCGCCCTCGCCAAAATGGCAGCGACTCTCAACGATCTCCATTGAAATGAAGATGACCAGTCGGTGTTGATCGGCGTCAACTGCTGACGGTTCAGACAGCGATACAATTGGCGTTGTAATCGGCATTGTCGCGGTAAGGGGAAGCCTTTCTATGTTTCGCAATCCATCTCTGGTAACCCGTATCGCCGTGGGTAAGCTGGTCGGCCTATTGTTTGGCTTGGCAGGATTTATCCTGCTGCCGATATTT
>JAQCKY010000561.1 GCA_027592155.1 Pseudomonadota bacterium | reverse complement strand
CTTGCATCCAGCAATCGAACATTGCTTGAGCGCGCGCGGCATGCTGAGGTGCCTTGGCGGGGCCACCACTCTCTAGCGCCTTTACGAGGCTTGAGCGGGCAACGGACAATCCAGGAATAGCATCCTTGGGTAACCGGCGATCATTGATATTTTGCGGCCCAACCTTTTCGCCATTGGCTGCTGCTGCTGCTTTGCCATTGAAGAGGCTGACGTCAGGCCAATCGAATTCCGCTGCTTCCATTTTTGCCAATGCGACATATTCTTTTTGTAGAGCCGCGTTGAAGTCGCCACCTTTCGGGGCCATCATCTCTACGGATTTCACATCCAAATTCGTGCAGCCAGCGAGCACCAGCATGGCTCCACCGACCAATAAATAATTTTTACGCATAAATTCTAACCCTCCTCGGTTTTTTTAACGCGTCCCTAAAATGCTGTAACGCCACAAGTCATCTCTGTCGCTACGGGATTTCACCTATATCAAGTCTTTTATCGTGCGACCGCCCAGCGCATTTGTCGATGCTTTTTCTACTGCATCCTGAATTTCGTTGATAGCGGGTTCGTCTCTCAATTCATCGCTTCCAGGATGGGTAAATTCTTCGGCGGACCGGACCGCCAGTAATACCTCGGCAACGGTGAGCGTCTCCAGGGGCCGGGAAGGCAAGATGCCGCTCCGGTCTGCATCGACCTGAGATAATATGCCGGCACCGGTCAGGGCGCCGATAATCCTATTAATGGCGCCGATCGACGCCTGACAATATTGGGCCAGTCCATCCGCGGTCCAGGTTCCACCGCCATTATAAAAGTTTCCGGCCACGGCTTTCATAATGAGCAATGCTAATTTTTCTTTTATGCGGTTGCTGAGGCGCTCTTCCTCCGTTCGTACCGTCACATATTCAGGGTGCTGGTGATAAAACGCGACGGCGGCACCGATCATCAGGATCAGCCAGCTCATATAGAGCCAGATCATGAAGAACACCAAGGAGGCGAAGGCGGAATAGATCGCGGCGTATTTGGATGACGTCACGATGAAAGAGGCGAATACCCAACCGGTAATCTTCCACATGACGGCCGCGGAAAATCCTCCCATCAGGGCCGACGTCAATCGGACCTTGGTGTTGGGAATAAAGATATAAATGAAGGTGAAGGCGGCAATGGACAATATGAAGGGAACAAAAGTGCCGAAAAATTTAACGGCGGTTTCGACGGGCGCCGCGGCGGTAAATTGGCCGACAAAATCGGCGCTCATGATCGTGGCGCTAATGCCCAACGAAGCACCGATCAGGACCGGCCCGATGAGAACCACGACGAGATAGTCGCTGACACGTCGGGTAAGCTGGCGGGCTTCCGTGACCCGCCAGGCATGGTTCAATGCCCGCTCGATTTTCTGCATCAAGGACACGACGGTGTAGAGCAGCAGGACCAGGCCAACGGAACCGAGCACGCCGACCTTCATGTTGTCGACAAACTGGATAATCGTGGTTCCGATTTCCACGCCCTTGTCCCCCAGGGGCGCCAGCAAATCGAAGAGGAGCGGTTCCACCTGATTATGTGCGCCAAATCCTTTGAGAACGGAAAAGCTGATGGCGATTAACGGCACCAATGAGAGCAGAGTGGTGTAGACCAGGCTCATGGCGCGCAGGGTCAGTTGCCCGTCACCAAGATCCCGAATGATCACATAGAGCGTTCGCAGGAGTTGGAAATAGAGAGAGCGCAGCAAACTGCTGTCGGACAGGTCATGGTGCCAAATATAGGCAATGACGCGGTCTTTGATGGAGAGTTTTGTGCCGGGTTCGCTCATGCTCTTAATCCTCTTTCCCGAGACTATCCCAACGGATATGGGGAGGTACAGGGTGCGGTTAATGCTCAGGCCGGTTTCGATGTCGTGAGCAATTGAGGGTCAACAGCATTCGAAGGACAATGGGGTTGCTTTGTTGGCGGCTTATCATGTCAAAAGCGATGGAACCATGACATTTCTCCCGCTTGACATAGGCGTGTCTGCATGATGCCTTCGGTTCTGCGGTAACACCCGCGGAACAGGGAGGGACGCCATATAATGACGACGAATGTCTTGCTTATCAGCCCAGAGGCTGAGATTTACGAGGAATATCTCACGCCGCGATTTCCGGAGATCAATCTCACCTGCTTGAAGCATCACGACGAGGCCGATCCGTATATTGAGGATGCGGAGGTTTTCATCATTTACGGTCGCAACAATCCCAAGCGGATGTTCGACGACGCCAAGAACCTCAAATGGATTCAATGCTTCATTTCAGGTACAGATCATTTTGACGACCTGCTTACCGACCGCCCTGATCTCTGGTTGACCTCGGGACGGGGTATTCATGGCCCGCAAATGTCGGAACATGTCTTCTTTCATATGTTGAGCATCTACCGCCAGGCCCGCCGGGTTGCCAGGGCGCAGAACGAGCATAACTGGGATCCGTTCACGCCGATGGTGTTGAACAGCCGGACCGTTGGTATTTTAGGGATGGGCGTTATCGCCGAAGCGCTGGCGGCTCGCTGTAAGGCTTTTGGCATGACCGTGCACGGCATTTCAAAAAGTGTCCGCGACATTCCCAATGTGGACAAGGTCTTTGCCCGCGAAGACATGCTGGAATGCGTCGCCGGTGTCGATATCCTGGTCGCGCTTACGCCTTACGAACCCGACACTCACCACATCATCAGCACCGATGTCTTTAAGGCCATGAAGCC
>JAQCKY010000560.1 GCA_027592155.1 Pseudomonadota bacterium | reverse complement strand
ATTGTCCGCGCCGGTTGCGGATCGGCGAGAGGATGCCGCCGTCGCGCAACAGATTTGGGGTCAGCTCTTTCTGCCCGATCACCTCGACCGCGCCGCTTTTGATCTCGTCCTCGGACACGAAGCTGAAAATGCCGCTGACATGGTCGCCGTGAAAATGGGTCACGATCACCGCTTTGATCGGCTTGTCGGTGATTTCCTTGAACGCGGCGGCGGCTTCGTCGCCGGGCAGCTCACCGCTCAAGGTATCGACCAGCACGCAGCCGTCATCGCCCTCGATCAGGGTACAGTTGGAGCCGGTAAAACAATGGGCCGTGTAAATATGGCCGAGCGTGGTGATGATGCGCGGTTTCTCGTAAAGCGCCATTTGTGCCGCGAGCTCGGGATGGACGGAGGGATTTATCTGGTTGGGAGTATCGTCGGGAGCCATGGCATCACCTCAAAGGAAGGAACCGTAACGTTTGCTTATGAAACTCTGAGAATGCGTTAGAGCTTATAGGGAAACAAACGATTGATTCTAACGATGAGCATTAGTAAATCTAATCGATGTTGGAACACCTCCAAAGCCTTCCCCTGAACGGATTCCGGGTCTTCGACGCGGCGGCCCGGTTGGGGAGCTTTGCCGCGGCGGCGTCGGAACTCAACGTCACGCCGGCCGCCGTCAGCCAACAGATCAAAAAGATCGAAGATCAGCTGGGGGTCTCGCTTTTTGAGCGAACCGGGGGAAGCATCCGGCTGACCGAGGCCGGACGGGGCCTGCAATCGGGGGTCGCGGACGCGCTCACCGGCCTCAATAACGCCGTCGGGCAGGCCAAATTCCAGCCGGCCTCCAACCATATATCGATCAGTACCGTCGGCGCCTTCGCGGCGCGGTGGCTGGTGCCGCGGCTGGACCGGTGGCGGGCGCTCTATCCGGAGATCGACATCCGGGTTTCCACCGGCGGGCAATTGATCGACTTCAAACAGGACGATATCGATCTCGGCATCCGGATCGGAGGCGGGCATTACCCCGGCCTGTTCAGCGAGCTATTGTTGGCGGAAGCCATTGTCCCCTTGTGCCATCCGAGCCTGTTGGACCGCGACCCGCCGCTGAACGGGCCGGAAGACCTTGCCCATCACACCTTGATCCATTTCGATCCGGTGGTCGGGGACATCAATACGCATTGGGGGGATTGGCTGGCGGCCGCCGGCGTGCAGGGCGTGGATCATCGGCGGGGGCTTTTTTTCAACGACTATTTTGTTGCCATCAATGCGGCGATGACCGGCCAGGGCGTACTGCTCGCCCCGCGGACGCTGGTCGAAATCGACCTTCGCGGCGGCGTGCTGGTAGTGCCCTTTGAAAGCGCCCGCCCCCAGAGGCTGGGCTGGCACATGGTGATGCCTCACCAGAACCTCGCGCGGCCGAATATCGCGAGTTTTAGAAACTGGATCCTGTCGGAAGCCGCCGCGCCGGATTAAGACGGTGCAAATGGCTCATTGCCGCGGATTTCAGACCTCGAGAATCCCCAGGCTGGATATTTGATCGAAAATATGCAAACATTAGAGAGTAGTAGCACCGTTCTGCCGCAGTTTGGCGCGTTCCCTGTGGGGGGAAGTTTCGGTGTTTTGGTGGGGTTTTTTCTGTGGGGAGAGAAGCCGCAATGGATTCTTTTGATACTTTAGCGCTGGATACATTATCGCCGGATACATTATCGCCGGATACGGTGGTGATAGATGCGTCGACCCATTCCGATGGCCCGCTCGCGGTGCCTGCGTCGGGATGGCTGATGGGCGCGGATTTCGCGCGGGAAGGCTCCGATCTCGTCGTCTCCGGCGATGGGGGCCAGAAGTTCATCGTGATGGACTACTTCGCCTCCGATACTCCCCTTGATCTGATGACGGCGGAAAGCGGCACGCTGCGCGGCGATATCGTGGCGCAATTGGCGGGACCGTTGAACCCCGGCGAATACGCGCAAGCCACCGGTACGGCACAGGCTGAGCCCATCGGTGTTACCGAAACCCTGAGAGGCGTGGTCGAAGCGACGCGCGCCGATGGCACGAAAGTGACCTTGAGCCAGGGCGATCCCATCTTCCGGGGCGACATCATCGAGACCGGCGCCGACGGCTCGATCAGCATGGTCATGGCCGACGACAGCGTCTTCTCGCTGGATGCCGACGGCACCGTGAAAATGGACGAACTGGTTTACGATCCCGACGACCAGGAAGGCAGCATGAGTGTGTCTTTGGTCAAGGGCGTGTTCTCGTTTGTGTCGGGCCAGATCGCCAAGACCGACCCGGACGCGATGGTATTGAACACACCCCTGGCGACGGTCGGCATTCGCGGCACGACGGGGGTGATGGATCTGCCGGCAGGCGGCGAAGTTCAGATCGTGCTGGCGCCGGACGATAATGGCGAGACGGGCGAGCTGACAATTCAGCCTCTGGATGCAGCAGGCAATCCCGTGGGCGTGCCGATTACGGTAAATATCCCGCTGTCAGCGGTTGGTGTTGCGCCGGGTGGCGGGATCAGAACTTTTTTAATCCCTGTGGAAGATTTCGCGACCCGCTATCAGTCAATCGTTTCACAATCGACGGATGCCGCGGCTTCCTCGAATAACAACGATGGCGGCCAAGACGGCGGCGACGATGGCGATATCGACACGGCCAGTGGGGATGGTGACGGCGATTCAGGCCCGCCAATTGAACTGCTAAGCCTTGTTGGGGATTTATTAAACAGCGCGGCCGAAGA
>JAQCKY010000559.1 GCA_027592155.1 Pseudomonadota bacterium | reverse complement strand
ATGCGCCCGGCGGGAACCTCTATACCGTTCGAATAACCCACCGCTTTGGGCCATCCCTCGGGATGCAGAATTTTTGGTGTATAGGCTTCTGGCATTGCTGATCTCCTTGGGAGGAGATTACCAATCCCTTGCAGTTGAGGCCAGCATGAGCGGTTGTAGTTTTAACCCAAGCTCATTTACCAGCCATATTCTCCGGCAGGCGTTTTGAAATCAGTTCGGTCAAGCCCTTCAAGCCGCCATCGATGAGGGGCTTTGAAAACTGGGAGCGGTGAAGTTCCTGCAGGCTGATTTGATCGATGATGACGTCCACCAGTTTCGGCTCGGTCCCCATCGTGACCCGCCAGGCGACGATCTGACGGTTGCCGGCCGCACTAACTAACTGTGTGGGAACGATAACGTCCCCGCTGGGTTTGAGCACGTTGATGCCGTCCGGGTTCGAGACGCGAATCTTGTCTTTCGAAAATCTCAGAAACTGTAAAGAAAATGAATGTAGAAGCCATTTTTTATAAGTTTCGATGAATTCGACTCGATCGGCCTCGGAGGTCTTTTTGTCTGTCCAGGCGGAGCCCACAACCCTCTCACCGATGGCGCGAAAATCGAGGCGTTGGAGATAATGCTGTTTGATGAATGTGTCGACCTTTTCCAAAGAAGGGGCTTCTTTCGATCCGTCCTGGAAGGATTTTGTAGTCACGGCGGCCAACTCTTGAATAAATTCACGAGCCCGGAGTTTAACGTCGCCTTCGGCCGTTACTTCACTTACATCCAGGGATGCCGCACTCTGCGGGGGACCGGCGAGCGCGGTCGCATGGATCACCAGCGAGGCGAGAGCCGCGCCGGCAATAGAAAACAAATAGGGCTTGAGAGCCATTGGAAGTTTCCTTGAAAAAGTTATCCCAGCGTGACGGCGCCAGGCAAAACCAGGGCACGTATCATCTGGCGTCGTGGATTCTCCAGCGTTGTGAGACAACGCCTGTCGACCCAGATCGTTCCATCAAATTGTGGCTGGAATAGGGTAACGCGGTAACAATGTTACCGATTGGGGTGGTGTATTCCATTGCCAGCCGCGTGGCCAGCAGTCTCGGCGGCGGCTCCCCTCGTTTTTTTTGACCGTATTTCGGAGATGATGACGGGGCGAGCGTCAGTTTCCATGTTATTATTGGGTGCTCGAGCTAGGGGGAAGGTCATTCCGGATTCTATACACCTTGAGGCCCGCAAAGTGCCGGTGGCGGCGAAAGCCGATGTGGTCGTGGTCGGTGGCGGGCCGGGCGGTTTTGCCGCGGCGCTGCAGGCGGCACGGATGGGGGCGAGCGTCGTGCTCGTCGAGAAATTCGATATGCCGGGCGGAGTCCACACATCCGGGCTGCAAGGTGCCGCCAATGAAGGCGTCGGCGGCATTCATACGGAGCTTATGGCGCGGTTCGAGGCGGCCGGATATATCTATATCGCAACGGAGGAAACCTTACCCGAGTGGACGGGCAATCCGCTGTCTCATTATGAAAAAATGAAAAAGCCTGGTGACCGCTTCTCTCGTTCCAGCTTTAATCCCGAAGGCGCGGGCTCGATCATGTCTGCAATGTTGGCCGAGGCGGGTGTCGAGGCAATGTTCGGCACGGCTTTCTTAGACGTGGCACTCAACGAATACGGTGACGGTATCGACGCCATCATCGTGGCCAATGCCTCCGGCATCCAGGCCATTCAAGGACGTATCTTCATCGATGGCACCGGTACCTCCGAACTGGTAGCGCGCGCCGGTGCGCCCTTCGTCCGGGGTGGTGGGCCGCAACCATCAGGCGCAGACTGGGACGGCCGGCACCGTCCGATCCCCGGCGGTTTGCTCTGGACAATGAGCGGCGTTGATTTCACCAAAACTGCCGCCCACCAAAAGACCGCTAAAGACCCGACGCTGGCGAAGTTAATCGCCGAGGCCGACGCGGCCGGCGATATCCCCCAAGGGCTTTATCGTCCCCGCATGACCGGCAAAGGCGTTTATGGCGAACATTACATCGGCCATCCGACCCTTGATATGAGCCCGATTGAGGCGCCGGACAGCTTCATTCTTTGGCAGAACGTGCCCTACGAATGGGCTTTACACATGGATGATGACGCCCGCGATGAGGCACGTGCCAAATCGGCGCTCAGAGGATTTATCGATGCCGAGGCACAGTTTCTAAGAAAGTATGTTCCGGGGTTTGAAAATGCTTACCTAACCAACGTCGGGCGCTATGTTGGAACCCGCGACGGCCGCCACCCCCTAGGAGAATATATATTCTCCATAGACGATGCACAGCAGGGGCGCTCCTTCGATGACGCGGTCACCAGCCCGATGACCAAGACCTTCTTCTGGGATGGCTTTAAGCGCCATACATTCCAGGTGCCCTATCGCTGTTTCCTGCCCAAGAAAATAGACAACCTGCTTTTGACTGGCGCGTCGCTGTCCTTTTCCTACGAAACCATCTTTATGGTGATGCGAAACTTCCCCTGGTGCACCCAGACCGGTGAGATCGCCGGTTTCGCCGCCGCCCGCTCGGTCGAACAGGGAATCGGGCCTAAGGAACTGCAGTGGGACCAGCCCTATTTTTAGGTGCGAAGCAAAAAACCCTCATTATTACATCTAAATCCGTCATGCCCGGGCATGACCCGGGCATCCAACGATCCTGGCTATAAGATGGATAGCCGGGTCGAGCCCGGCTATGACGTAGCTGTCGGTCGGGTAGGCTTCAACCTTGC
>JAQCKY010000558.1 GCA_027592155.1 Pseudomonadota bacterium | reverse complement strand
CGAGAGGGCTGCCGTAACAGAGATGATATCCCAGCTCGACCCCGACCGGCACGGCATCGCCGAGTTCGGCGAGGGACGCGATGATCTCCTGTTTATAGTCAGGGTTCTGGATGAAATAGCCCTCCCACATCAGAACCTCCTGACAGACATCCCATTGGTAACAAAGCCGGTCGTGGGGCACCGCATCTGCAATCTTCCGCATCTCTTCGATCAGGTGCCGGGTATAGGCGGTCGTGAAGTCTTTACGGTCCTCGGGCTTGATATACATGTAGGCGATGGCGAGCGGCGTCGCGGAACAGGCTTGGTAGCGCACATCCGTCGGAATGACCCCCTCTCCCTGCAGCCGCTCGAATATTCGGAACGATGCGATCGCGTCATCGGCATAACCGGTTTCAAACGCAACCGCCGCACGCGCGCTATTCTTTACGAATTTGAGGTAAGGCCATTCCATGACAACTTTGCCGTCCCACTGGGTGAACTGGTAAGGCCGATTAACCAGGTCTTTCTCAAAATCCGGATGTTTGCCCAGCCCGCGCCGTACAAACCCGATCCAATCGGACCGCCGCCCGGTCTCGCCGTCGGGCAGCCGCTTTAGACAAGAGCCCAGCTCACCGCCGATATGCCGGAAAACCTCTTCCGCGTCGTTGAGAGGGACACTCCCGACGAGATGAGCAATGGTCATGACTTGGGCCTAACAGGAAGTTGGTGACGGCGTAGATTGTAATGACTGGTGGTCGTCATGCAATCGCCACTATCTCCCTCTCCGCCGGAGGGGCGGAGAGGGTGGCGCGCAAAGCGCGTCGGGTGAGGTGGGGACAGCCGTGCCCGTCGAGTTCCCCCACCTCTCCCCGACCCTCTCCACCCCTTGGGGGCGGAGAGGGGGTTGGGATGATTGCATCCGCCCCCGGCAAAGCGATAGGATTTGATCTTAAGGTGAAGGAGAAGACAGCGTGGCGGATCGTTACGACATCATTGTTGCCGGCAGCGGCATTGCGGGACTGTGCGCCGGGTTGGCGGCGGCTCGGTTAGGGCGCAGCACGCTCGTGCTCGCCGGCGATACCCTCGGCGGCCATTTGCTGAGCATCGAGAAGATCGATGGCTACCCGGGTTTCCCCGAAGGCGTGCCGGGATACGATCTCTGCCCGATCGCCCAAGAACAGGCCGTCGAGGCCGGGGCAGAAATTACCATGGGGGAACTGACCGGGCTCGAGCCCGATCCGGACGGCTGGACCCTTACCGCCGACACCGGAAGCTACTCCGCCCGCACGGTTATCCTCGCCATGGGCACATCTTTGAAATTTCTCGGCGTCCCCGGTGAGGCCGAGATGCAGGGCAAGGGTGTCAGTCAATGTGCGAGTTGCGACGCGCCCTTGTTGCGGGACAAGCCGGTCGTCGTGATCGGCGGCGGCGATTCCGCCATGCAGGAAGCGCTGACCCTGGCCGGTGCAGCATCCTCGGTGGTTATGCTGGTTCGAGGCGACACCCTTTCCGGCCAGGCGAGTTACCGCGAGCAGGTCACCGCTCACTCCAAGATTGACATAAAATTTGGCACTGAGATCGCCGAGATTGCCGGGCCGGATGCCGTTTCCGGCGTTAAACTTAGCGACGGCAGCGAAATCGAAGCCGAAGGCGTCTTCATCTTCGTCGGACTGGCTGCCAATAGCGGGAACCTAAATGGGTCCGTCGAGCTGACGGAAAACGGCTATATCACAACGGATGCCGCACTTCGGACAAGCGCCAAGGGCGTCTTCGCGGCGGGGACAATCAGAGCTGGAGCACCGGCCCGGGCGGCGGCGGCAGCCGGTGACGGGACGGCGGCGGCTCTTGCGGCGGACCGTTATCTCACGGAGGGTGTCTGGTAACAGAACAGCCTTAAGTTCAGGAGGATTAGATGGCGCAAAAAATTACGGTTCACGACCCACGAGGATATCCCCCCAAGGTAACGGGCAAGCAGCTGGCACCCCGGCTGGAAAGCCTCGACGGCAAGGTCGTCTATTTGGTCGACTGCCTGTTCGATAATTCCGAAGTTTTCATGGATCAACTGAGCCAGTGGTTCGCGGAACGCCTGCCACGGGTAGAAACCCGAATGATCAAACCACATGCGAGTTGGGTCGATGCGCCCGATATGCGGGCCAAGATCGAATCCGAGGGCGATGCGGCAATCCTCGGTGTCGGATTGTGAAGCACCTGCAGCCCGACGGTCGCCGGGCTCGCATCATCGCTAGAAGAAGGCGGTGTCCCAACCGTCGCCGTCCATACCCATGCTTTCGCCCGCCTGGCGAAATCGGTTGTGCTGGCCAATGGGATGCCAACTCAGCGGCAGGCCTTTGTGCCGCAGCCGGTCGTGGATCAATCGCCGGCCCAGCTAAAAGCTTATATCGAGGGGACGGACCCGATTTCCAGCCGACCCTTCATGCAAGAAGTCATCGAAGGCCTGTCGGAACCGCTTAATGACAATGACCTCCTAGGGCTCTCTTTCGAGCGCGAGACACCGCGCCTGCTGGAACCGGATACCGAGGAGAACCTGCAAGCCCTGTTCAACGAGAACCACTGGTCCGACTTCTTGCCCATCGTCATGCCGACCGAGGAACGGGTTGAGGCAATGCTGAAAGGCACCAGCCATGCGCCCGACGAAGTCGTGGGCCGCCTGCGTCCGACGGCGTTCCGGGAGTTTTGGGAATTCACGGTGGAGAAGGTTGCGGTGAACGCCGTTATGGCGGGGGGCAAA
>JAQCKY010000557.1 GCA_027592155.1 Pseudomonadota bacterium | reverse complement strand
GAGGCCACGGGTCATATCGCTCCAATGGCCGGCACGGGCACGATTACCCTCATGGGTAATCTCGAATACCGCGACGTCGTCGGGCGTCGACATGCCCGACGGCATGAAGAAATCCTCGAACTTGCGCAGCCGGGCGGCACGCAGTTCCGGCGCCTCACCGACCGGCGCGACGCACCACGACGCGATCTCGGTCCGGTCGATGGAAACCGGACGATAGGTCCGCACATAAGTGCTGGCCAATTCATTGACCAAGAGGTTCGGAAAGACGGTGACGTGACGGGAGCGTTCCAGCGCCCATTCCGCCTGGACCGGCGTCAGTTCTTTTTCGAGCTTGTCTTTGAGGGCATAAACCGGAAAGGATTCGGGCGATTCCTTTGCCGCCCAAAATGCCGTGTGGCCGTTCCCCATGGCATAACTACCGGTTGCCACCTTGCCGGTAAGCCTTCCGGTCTCGGTTTTGTTGAGCCCGTCGTTATCGAGCTTTTCATCGCGGTGGATCATGGTCTGGGCGAAATTCGCATGCACCGTGGCCGCGTGATAGGGATCCGGGCCGTTGTCGTGCAATACTTTCCAGTTGCTATTGGTGGTGTGGTAACAGGCCCCCGCCACGACCTCCAATTCGGCCGGCGCCGGTGCACAGAACAGATCCAGAAATGTCCGAATACCGCCCAGATGCTCCGCCAGAGGCGGCACATCGGGATTCAAGCTGCCGAACACAAAACCGCGGTAGGATTCCAGTCGGGCAACCGGCTTAAGATTGAATTGCGTGCGGTCGAAATCATCCTGCGGCCAGCCAACCTTCTGAGTGGTAATACCGATACAGGCCCCATCTTTAGCGTAGCGCCATCCATGATAGGGACATTTGATCCGATCCATATTTCCTGCCCGGCCCGCGGTCAACAAGGCACCCCGATGGGCGCAGGCATTAATATGGGCCGCAAGCGTGCCGTCATCCTGCCGGATGACAAAAACCGGTTGGCGGCCCATATGGGTGGCGACGTAATCGCCGGGGTTCGGCATTAATCCTTCGAGGCACAGAAATATCCACCCGCCCTCAAAGATGCGTTCGTATTCGGCCTCAAGAATGTCTGGATCGGTATAGACTTGCCGGTTCACGCGAAAAATTTCTTCCGCCGGCCGATCATCTATAAATGCGGCGTAGTCGATCATTTGGCCCTCCACCGAACGGGTCATACTGGACGCGTTCCCTGATGTTATCTGGCAGTTCGGCAATTGTAAATGAACTGATATTCGGAGCAATCGCAAGGATACAGACGGATTTTACAATACCTTCATGTAAATGAAATTTTTCATTAACAAAAAGGGATAAAATAGGGTTTCAAACTCGCGATACCTCCCCATATAAAGCGGACGTAGTTTAACTGCGTTTGTTCTGGTGGATAAAAGCTTGATCTTAAAGAAAATTTTGCATGTCGAGGACGATCCCGACATTCTGACCTTGGTCAAGGTATCCCTCGAGCGGAGTGCCAAGGTGGAAGTCCGTACCTGTGATTCAGCGGCGGAAGCATTAGCGATTGCCCCTGAATTCCAGCCCGACTTGATATTGCTCGACGTGATGATGCCGGATATGGACGGGATCGATGCCTATGCCGAGTTTCGTAAAATTGAGGTGACTTCCGAGACACCGATCGTTTATTTGACCGCAAAGTCCGATCTCGATTCCGTAACCCGGATGCGGGATTTAGGGGCGAGCGATATTATCCTCAAACCGTTCAACCCAATGCGCCTCAACGAAAAAATAGACGTTATATGGCAGAAGCATAAATTGGGCATGACAAACCCCAATTAGGATCTTACGCCGGCGCGGCCTGAACGGCAGGCGGCCCCGACCGATCCCGGATATGAAAATAGAATGCGGCCAGGATCAGTAAATTGACGATTCCGGCAAAACTCCCGTTCGCGAATGACAGGGTGTAATTGCCCGTAATATCGAACACCGCGCCGCCTTGCCAGCCCCCGAAACCCATCCCGAACCATCCCGCCGCGCCGACAACGGACATCGACCGGGCCATCACTCTCGGTGGCACCATCATCCTAACGCAGACCAGGAATGAGGCCATCACCCCAGAAAAGAAGACACCGAAGGCCATCGCCAAAACGTAGACAATGATCATGTTTTGCACATGAGGGAATATGAATATCACCGAAGTCTGACACAGAGACATCAAAGCATAGGCACGCAGAGAGCCGATGCGGTCACAAAGATTACCGCCAAATATACGCCCCGCCATACCGGCAATCATCACCGCAAGAAAAACGTAAGAAGCTTCCTGAGCACTCATGCCGCCATCTCTCAGGAGTGGAATCAAATGGACCACGGGCACCGACATCGCGGTGCAACAGAAAAATACCGCCGATGCAATCCAGGCCACCGTTACTATCGGCGACAAAGGAAATGTTGTGCCGTCCCGTTGCAGCGGAGTCGCACTCGCGCCGGCAGATTTGCGGTCCGGTGAGTCCCTGACCAGCAGAACAATCGGTACGGCCAAGCACATATAGCCGATACCCAGGGATGTATAGGCGGATCGCCAGCCAAATTCGTCAATAAGCATTGTGGCTATTGCCGGCACCACGCCCTGGCCAAATGCACTACCGGAAACCGCGACACCGAACGCGAGCCCAATATTCTTTTTAAACCAGAGGGAAGCGCTGGCATAAAGCGGGCCAGTCAACGACGCATGACAAAGCGCGCCGAACAGAAAATAATAGAGGTA
>JAQCKY010000556.1 GCA_027592155.1 Pseudomonadota bacterium | reverse complement strand
CGCCGTTTCCAAGGCCGGCTTCAGCTCAGCCGGGCTTTCGACATGGTAGCCATCGACACCAAAAACCTCGGCCAATGCTTTGAAGTCGGGGTTTTTAAATTCAGAGGCCAGCGCCTTACCCTTATAGATACGGCGCATATCGCGCCGGACGTTTCCAAAGGCGGAGTTGTTGAAGACTATTGTGATGAGGCCGATCTCTTCCTGCGCGGCGGTTGCCAGTTCCTGCACAGCGAACATAAAACCGCCGTCCCCGGCAATCGAAATCACGACCTTGTCGGGATTGGCCACCTTGACGCCCAGCGCGGTCGGAAAGCCATATCCCAGCGTGCCCTGAAACCCACAGGTGACATAGGTTCGAGGCTCATAGGTATCGAAGGCAAAGTTGGAGGTAAAACCGGTTTGGCAGAGCTCCTCGACGAAGAAACCATCCCGGGGAAGCGCTTCCCGGATCACCTCGAGATAGTCGATATGAGGTTTGATCTCTTTGACTTTTTCGGCTGCCCACGCCTTTGACGTCGCAATGTCGGCGACGGCATTGGGGGGTGGAGATCGCCGCCCTTTGACGGCGGCAATCAGTGCCTTGGTTCCATCGACGGCATCGGCAACGATCCCGACATGGGGAACCAGCCGCCCCATTTCCTCGGGATCGATATCGATGCGGATGAGATGAGGCGGCGCCAGAGGGTTCGTTACCGCCCGAATGGGATTAGCCCAGCGCATGTAAGGCATTTCAAGCCGCGACCCGATCCCGACCAAAACATCGGACTCGCGCCAGAGGTCATGGGCAGCCAGCGAAGAAACACCAAGTTCGTGGTCCTCACTGACGATACCCCGCCCGCCCCGAAAGGAACTCACCGGCGCCTTGAGCAGCTCCGCTAATTCCAAAACCGCCTCGGGGGCATGCTGCGCACCGCTGCCGACCAAAATTATCGGGTTTTCCGCGCTGGCAAGAAGGTCGGCAGCCTCGGCAATAGCCGCGGCATCGACCACCGGACGAGGATCCAATTCCGCCGCCGGGAGAATCCCCACCATCTCGCTTTGCGCCATATCATCCCAGCACATCTCGACGGTGACGGGGCCGGGGCGCCCCGACGTCATCACGCGGAACGCCTCATTGATGATGTCGGGCACATCCGCCGTGCGCTCAATCCTAACCGACCATTTGGACAGGGAGCCCAATGTTTCCAGCTGATCGGGAATTTCATGCAAGTGGCCCCGCCGTTTCCCCAAAGCCTCATGAGGAATTTGGCCGGTAATGCACAACACCGGTGCGTTCGATCCCCAGGCCGTGCAAAGCGCCGCGGTCGTATTGAGGACACCGGGACCCGGCACAACCGAATAAATGCCCGGCCGCCCCGTCGACTTCGCATAGCCATAGGCCATATACGCCGCGGCCTGTTCATGCCGGGCTCCGACCGTTCGTATTTGTGAACTCACCCGGTTCAAGGCGTCGAAAATCGGATAGGTCTGAGCGCCGGGAATACCGAAAACGGTATCCACATCATTGGCGAGGAGCGAGCGCACAATCGCCTCGCCGCCGCTCATAAGCTGTGTCTTAAGGTTTTCTATCACGATGAGTCAGCTCCCTTGTGCCCGATTGTGCCGGGTTAAACCTCAAATGAAAAACGCTATGATTTGGCAGATCTCCGCTGCCCGATCACGAGATAAATCCCGGCCGCGACGAATGCCGCGCCGACAATATGATAGGTGAACAACCTCTCTCCCAGGAACAGAATGGCGAGAATTGCGCCGAACACCGGCATCAGATTGACGAAAATTGCCGCGCGGTTAGCGCCAATGATCCGGTTGGAGCGGTTCCAGAAATAGACTGGGATCAAACTCACCAAAACGGACATCACGGCCACGATCCCGATGACATTCGGCGTGAACGGCATCGTCCGGATCGTGGTTGCCTCATAGATATAAAGAGGCAGAACCAGCATGCTGCCGATAAAGCTCACCACAAAAAGCACGACCCAGGGACTGAGACCGCTGGAGAACCGCGATACCTTCACGGCGTAAACCGAATAGAAAAATGTCGCCGAAATCACCAGCAGATCCCCGGCGTTGAAATCTAGCGTCCTAAGAACCTGAAGATCACCTTCGGTAACCATCACCGCCAACCCGATGAGTGCCCCCAGCATACCGATGATGTGTGCGGAGCGGACATTCTCCCGCAGGAGGACCCAGGCGACGAGAACCGTCACCGCGGGCTGGCTGGCGTTCACCAAGCTCGCATTCAGCGCCGTGGTGAAATTCAACGCCAAGAGCAACAGCGTGCCACCACCGATCATCGTGATCGCCAACAGACAGAGGGCTCTGATATTGGCCTTAATCGTCGTATAACTTCGCCACAGATCGCCCCAGATAAACGGCAACAAAACCATCGACGCGCCGAACCAGCGCCAAAAGGACAATCCCATCGGTGGAATAAAATCGTGCACCGCCCGTCCGATGATCACGCCCAACGCCCACATAAATACGGTCGTCGTCAGCATCAGATAGGCTAGAGACGCACTGCCCTCCGACGTCGGTTGAGGATATGCTTGATCGGACATGAAAGCCTTGGTGACACGCAAATTATGAACTTGATACCACCGGTACTATCAACTGTCGGCAAGCATAACAATCATGGCGGTGGATAGGAGCTATGCCGAGAGCGACCGCGTATTGTCATCATCGCAAACAGGCGGCAGGATCACCTCCAAACAACGGCAAAAAATAGGAAGGACGCGCGATGA
>JAQCKY010000555.1 GCA_027592155.1 Pseudomonadota bacterium | reverse complement strand
TAAAGACGGGATCAAGCAAATCCAAAACGCCGCCTGATCGCCCCGTCACCAACTTTTGGGCATAACTCGGGGGCTAAGAGGGGTTTTTACAATCCGGTTTTCAGTAACTATCGCCCTCCATTCCGGTGAGGTTGGTATCCGGTAAAAATTTACGCCTCGATATTTCAACAGAAAAGCGTATCTTGAGGACTTACCCCAATTGTTTTTTTTGGACATGCCCAAAGACAAATCCGAACCTGTCGCCGCGCCGAGCGAAATCACTCGAGAGTCGAAGAATCGCTTTTTGAACCGGGAGCTTTCCTGGCTCGCCTTCAATTCGCGCGTGACATCGGAAGCGGCTAATGAATCCTATCCGGTTTTGGAACGGCTGCGGTTTTTGGCGATTTCCGGCTCGAACCTGGACGAATTTTACATGGTCCGGGTTGCCGGTTTAAAGGGGCAGGTCGCGGCTGGCTTGGAGGTGAGAAGCGCCGATGGGATGACGCCGTCGCAGCAATTAACGGAAATTATGAGCGAAGCCGCGAAGGTTATTTCTGATCAGCAGGCTTGCTGGAGCGGACTAATTCAACCCCTCCGCGATGCCGATGTTCATTTCGTCCAACAGGGTGAACTTACCGAAAAGGACAAAAAATGGCTCGAGGGCTTGTTCATGGGACAGGTCTTTCCGCTGCTGACACCATTGGCTTTGGATCCCGCCCATCCCTTTCCTTTTATTCGTAACCTTGGCCTTTCCATGGCTTTTCAACTGTACCGTCACACCGATGGCCGGACACTGCAGGGCCTAATCATGATGCCCCAGGTACTTGAACGATTCGTTCAGTTGCCGGGGAAGGGTAATCGGTTATTTCTCCAAGATGATCTTATTTCCATGTTCTTGGATCGGGTGTTTCCGGATCTCGAAATTGGTGAGCGCGCATGGTTCCGGATCGTCCGTGATACCGAAATTGAATTCGACGAAGAAGCCGAGGATCTGGTCAGCACCTATCAGTCCGCCCTAAAACGGCGCCGCCGAGGCTCCGTAATTCGTCTCGCGGTCAGCGGAGACATCTCCACTGACTTACGAAATATGATTGTCAAAGG
This sequence comes from Pseudomonadota bacterium, assembly GCA_027592155.1. Taxonomy (GTDB): domain Bacteria; phylum Pseudomonadota; class Alphaproteobacteria; order Rhodospirillales; family UBA2165; genus JAQCKY01. Next base: position 1,665 of record JAQCKY010000555.1, on the reverse strand, counting down.
TCTCAACGCTGACCCTCTCGACGTCGTGGTCCAGGATGGGATGCTGGGGCTCACAGACCTGAGCCAGGCCGTGGATATAGACCGTCCCGATTTGAAATTTGTGCACTTCGATGCGCGGTTCCCCGAACGAGTCCGGGAACTGGATGGCGACTGCTTCGGTGCGATCCGTAAAAAGGATTTCGTCGTTCATCATCCCTATGAGAGTTTTGACGTCGTCGTTCAATTCATTCGCCAGGCCGCCCGTGATCCGAACGTTGTCGCGGTCAAGCAAACCTTGTATCGGACCAGCAATGATTCGCCGACGGTCGCCGCGTTGGTGGAAGCGGCGGAAGCCGGCAAGTCGGTGACGGCGATGGTTGAACTGAAGGCGCGGTTTGACGAAGAAGCCAACATCAAATGGGCGCGCGACTTGGAACGGGCCGGGGCGCAGGTCGTATACGGTTTTGTCGATAAAAAGACCCACGCAAAGATCAGTTATGTCGTCCGCCGTGAGGGCAGTGAATTGAGGTCTTATGCCCATTTCGGCACCGGGAATTATCACCAGCATACGGCCAAGGTTTATACCGACCTCTCTTTCTTCACCTGCGATCCGGTGTTGTGTCAGGATGCGGCACAGGTTTTTAACTTTATGACCGGCTATACCGAACCGCGAAACCTGAAAAAAATTTCCGTCTCGCCTCTCAACCTGAGAGAGAAGCTGGTTTCCTTGATCGACGATGAAATTGAGCATGCCAAAGCCGGCGGGCCGGCGACGATTTGGGCGAAAATGAACTCGCTGGTTGACCCCGATATCATCGATGCACTCTACGACGCATCGTGCCGGGGCGTAAAAATTGAGTTGGTGGTTCGCGGCGTCTGTTGTCTTCGCCCTGGTATTCCAGGCTTGTCGGAGAATATCCGTGTCAAAAGCCTGATCGGGCGGTTTTTGGAACATTCCCGCATCGTCGTTTTTGGCAATGGGGAAGAGCTTCCTTCCGCGGCGGCTAAGGCCTATATCTCGTCAGCGGATTGGATGCCGCGGAATATAAGTGGGCGGGTCGAGGTCATGGTACCGATTGAAAACCCCACCGTTCATGAACAAGTCGTGCAGCAGGTCATGGAAGCCAATATGCTGGACGTTGCGCAAAGTTGGATCATGCAGCCCGATGGCAGTTACGAACGAATGGCGCGCGATGAGAATTCATTCAACGCTCATGTCTACTTCATGACCAATCCGAGCCTATCGGGCAGGGGAAGCGCCATGAGCGAGAACCGTTCCGATGTTCCGCGGCTGGTGGCAAGTCGTCCATGACATTGACGAACCTGCGTCTGAATCCACCGAGGTAAGATGACACCCAATACCGCCACGCTGAAACCCAGCGACATTGCGAATTCAAATGTGAAGCCTGCGTCCAGCGGCCGTATCGGTGTGGTCGATATTGGATCGAATTCGGTCCGAATGGTCGTATATGATGCCCTTGCCAGGCTCCCCGTGCCGGTTTTCAACGAGCGCGTCACCTGTCGGCTTGGCAGCGGCCTCGGACGATTCGGTACCCTCAATCCCGAAGGCGTCGAGTTGGCGTTAACTGCGCTGACACGCTTTACAAATTTGGCCCGTGAGATGGACGTGGAACGGTTTGAGCTGTTAGGCACGGCGGCTGTCCGGGATGCGACCGACGGCCCGGA
>JAQCKY010000554.1 GCA_027592155.1 Pseudomonadota bacterium | reverse complement strand
ACTTCCCGGCATGGCGGGGGAAGCAGACCTCATCGCGCGCCAGACCTGGGCGATATCCACGACACTCGTGACCATCCTAGGGCTGGCGATGATCGGGCTTGCCAGACATTGGGGTTTCAAGATCGCCGGTGCTGTTGCGATCGCCCTGCCCCACATCGTTGGGTTGCAGGGCCGGGTCCATGTCGAACACGCCGTGCCGGCCGATCTGGTCGCCGAGTTCGTTGTCGCAACCCTGGTGATTACGGCGCTGTTCTGGGCGTTGCTTGGCGGGCTGACGAGCTACTTCTCGGGCCGTTATGCGCAAGAAAGCAGCGGCGCCTAGTGGACTAAACTAAGCCGCGACAATGGCGTCATAGGTTTCGACCAGCCGGTTGGCGAACATGTCGACCTTGGGGATCATCTTTTTCTGACGGCACACCGCAAGATCGATGTGACTTGGCATCACCGCGCCCGGCGCCATCGAGCGGGGGGCCGCTTGGTTGATATCCCATAGGGGGAAACCGGTCGGTGGAATAACGAGGCTTCCCCCGGGGTAGGGACAATCGGTCCGGTTGGCGAGGACGACCGCGACACGATTATCTTCGGCGCGGGGTACCGCGATCAGTTCCCGTTCAAATGGCTCGCGGAGCGATGCCGGCCATAAGAGGATATCCGCGCCACCGATGCCGAGGCATCGCGATACTTCGGGGAACAGCGCGTCATAGCCGGTCATGACGCCAATCCGCCCGAAGAGTGTATCGAAGACTGGATAGTCATCACCGGCCGTGGCCCACTCTTTTTCTTCGGCGGTGAGATGGGTCTTTCGGTATTTACCGATTTCGGTGCCATCAGGGCCGATCAAGAAAGTTGTGTTGTAAAGACCACCCGCGCCACGTTCGGCGGTCGGCACAGCGATCAAACAGCCATAACGCTTGGCGATGTTCGAGGCGGTCTCGATCAGGTTTCGGGCGTCACCGGCCAAAACTGCCGCTTCGTCGCCATTGGGCAACCAGGGCTCCGAGAACGCATATTCCGGCAGGGTAATGACATTGACACCGAGCTTGGCGGTATGATCGACCATGGCCCAGACGTCAGCGGCGGTGTTTTCCGCGGACAGGTGGATCTGCACGGCGGCGACTTTGCTGGTCGCTTGAGACGGCACGAGGGGCGTATCTGCGATGGTTGAAACCGGGGTGTCCGCGTACGGTACCGCCATTATTCCGTATGTCTCGGGGCGGCGGTCAGCGATTTTGTCGTTCGCCGTATAAATCGATTTGTCGGCCGCCAGGTCGGGATAAATATTAGCAGTCGCCATGCCGTGGGTGTCGTAGGGAACCTTGGAGAGCACCCTGCCCGACGGATCGACGATCATGCTGCCGCCGGGATAATAGATCGAGCGCTCATAACCGGCCTTGGTCGCGGCAACCAGCCAGACGCCGTTTTCATAGCTGCGCGCCGGGCCCCACATGTCGGCTTGATCCATGGCAAAAAAGTTGGCCATGTCGACAATGATCTCCGCGCCCTGCAGGGTCATCGAGCGGAAGATCTCGGGGATACGGCCGTCGAAACAGATCAATAGGCCGATCTTTCCGAGGTCCGTCTCGACCACGGGGCAGCCACGCTCCCCAAAACTGAACCAGTTCTGATCATGGGTCGCCAGGAACTGTTTGTGGTAATGGCAAACCACCTCGCCTTTGCGGCCGAACATGATACCGGAATTAAATATCTTCTCTTTCTCGGGATCCCACTCCGTAATCCCACTGGCAATATAGACGCCGTGTTTTTCGCTCAATCGCGCCAATGCGGAGACAAAAGGGCCATCCGGGATTGTCTCGGCCAGAGACCGGCAATGTGCTGGAGAGTCGAACAGGTAGCCCGTATCCATGCATTCAGGGAAAACGATGAGCTCCGCGCCTTGGCGGACCGCATCCTCGGTGTAAGCTTCAGCAAGGGCGATGTTGTGATCGAAATCGCCCAATTCGGCGAGGGTTTGCACCGCAGCGGCACGAAAACGTCGGATGGTCATAGTTATCTCCGTTGGCGAAATAATTTCTGTAAAGTTTTAGGGCGGCGATGGCCCTAAGGCGCTTTGACCTCGCGCCAGAACACATCCAGGCAATGACGTTTGAGGTCGACGAAACGCTGGTCCGTCGTAACCTGTGTCGTGCGCGGCCAGGTCAGATCGACATCGACAAACTCCGCAACACTGGTCGGGCGCTGGGTCAACAGCATGACTTTGTCAGCGAGTTGGATTGCCTCTTCGAGATCGTGGGAGACCAGCAATGTCGTCGTACCGGTCTTCATATATATCTTTTGAATCTGTTCCCGCATGAACAACGTCATCTCGTAATCGAGTGCGGAGAAAGGCTCGTCCAGGAATAAGATTTCCGGCTCGGTCACCAGGGCGCGCAGGATCGATACGGTCTGCTGCTGTCCTCCCGACAGAGTGTAGGGATAGGCATTGAGATCGATTTTGACCTCGAAGTCGGCCAAGAGCTTCTCGACCCGTTCGGTCCGCTCTTGCTTGCCCATGCCCATTACCTTGAGCGGATAATGGATGTTGTCGATGGACCGCAACCAGGGAAAAAGCGCTTCCCGGTAATTCTGAAAGACGTAAGAGATATTGGTGTCATTGATGGTCTGCCCGTCGTACCGGACCTGCCCCTCGTCCATCGGCATCAGGCCTGAGATCATGTTGATAAGCGTGCTTTTGCCGCATCCGTTTGGGCCAAATACCGAGACGAACTGCCCATAGGGAAGATCGACA
>JAQCKY010000553.1 GCA_027592155.1 Pseudomonadota bacterium | reverse complement strand
GTGCTGCGGTACGACCCCCGCGGCCACGCCGAAAGCGACACGCCGCCCGGCCCTTATTCCCCCGATGACGGCGTCGGCGATGTCGCCGGTCTGTGGGATGCCCTCGGCGTTGAGCGCTCGCACGTTGTCGGGCTCGGCTTCGGGGGCTCGACCACCATCGGGATCGGGATCGCCCATCCCGCCCGGACCATCAGCCTGGTGCCGTGCTGTTGCCGGGTCGAGATGACTGAGGATTTCGCCGCCAACTGGCATCAGCGCCTCAAGATGGTCGACGAGATCGGCATGGAGGGGCTGGCCGCCGCGACGGCCGAGCGTTGGTTTACCGAACCCTTCCGCCGCAAAAGCCCCGAGGTTATCGAAGAGGTGCGGCGCATGTTCCTGCGCACGACCGAGACCGGCTATCGCGGTTTCGTTGCCGCGTTCCTCGCTCTTGATTACCGGGCGGGCTTTGACGGTATTAAGGTGCCGACGCTTCTGATCGGCGGCGGTGAGGATCACGCGGGCGGGCCGCGCGAGATCATGGCGGAGATGGCCAAGGCTCTCCCCAACGCCCGCCATCAGGTGATCGAGGGCGCCGGCCATATCTGCAACATCGAGAACGTGGAAGCCTTCAACGCCGCCGTCGCCGCATTTCTCGGCGAACACCGGGAGCGGTAGGGCAGGGGGGAAGGGACAGCGTTCAGTCCCTCGTCGCGCTTTCGACCCTCAAATAACGCGTCAGGAAATTGCCCTGACCCGCGGCAGGAGCCGGTGCGCATTCTCGTAATCGATGGCCCGCAATTCCGCATCGGTGAAACACCCGCAGTCGCGGAGACCGTCGACATGGTCCTTGGATTTTCGAAAGGGGTAATCCGTGCCGAACAATATTTGAGCCGCCGAAACGAGCTTGGTCAGGGATGACATCGCGTAAACATGCGCGGTCTGCGCGGTATCGTAATGGAATTTTTGCAGCTCATGGAGCACGCCGTTGGGGAGCTTTTCCTTCAGCGACGGGTTCAAATTCGGCAGCCGGATGAAACGCTCGGTGAGGAACGGCACAGTGCCGCCGGCGTGCGACCAGATGAATTTAATGTCCGGATACTTGCTGGCCGTCCCACTGAATACGGTACGCGCGATGGCGCGGGCGGTGTCGGCGCCGTACTCGATCGTGGCATCGCGCAGGTCGGGGATCAGGTTTTTGCAGCAAGCCGGAGATTCCGGGTGGACGTAGATGACCGCCTTCCGGCGGTTGAGCTCTTCATAGACAGGATCGAACTGAGGATCGCCGAGCCAGATATCCCGATAATTTGTGAACAGGCCGATGCCGTCGCCCTTCAATTCATCGAGCCCGTAGGCGATCTCGCGCAGACTTGCCTCGACGTCGGGAAGTGGCAGGGCCACGAACATGCCGAAGCGCGTCGGATGATCCTGCACCAATTTGGCCGAATAATCGTTCGCCTCGCGCACCATGCGGCGCGTCCGGTCGATATCGCCGAACCAGAAACCCGGGGTCGTCACGGTGGTGACAGCGGTCGTGGTCCCCCCTTCGTCCATATCCTCGATCATCTTTTCCAGGCTCCACCCGGTCACCGCCCCGCCAATATCGCGAAGGTGGTCGCCGTCGAGTTCCGCGAGATAGTTGGGGGGCGCGATGTGGCTATGCACATCGATCCGGGGTGTCGGGGAACCGCCGCCCGCACCGCTCGTGCCGCGGCCTGAGATATAGGTGCCATGCGGCGCATAACAGGCGCCGCTATCGTCTGGATGACCGTTGATGGGATCGGCAAATAACGTCATGAATTTCCCCTCTCCGTTACGCGCCTCGTTTCGCTCCTAAGCCGCTTGTTGCGGTGCGTGAAGCTGGCGCGCGATGAACGCCTTGAGCATTTCATGGGCGCGATCGGTTTCCGGTCCGGGATCGAGCACCCATAGATGGTGGCAGCCCTCGAAACCCTCAAGCTCACAATCGCCGCCTGCGGCACGGTAGGCCTCGCTGAATTTCACCTGAAAGGCCGGCAGGACGTTGTCATCAACGCCGCCCTGCATGATCAGCAGCGGCGGCAATTCGACCGGCTCTTTTCGGTCGAGGATCATTTGCGGGTTGGCTTCTTCGATGGCGCTGAAGGGTTTGAAATAGACGTGATGGCGATCCGCCATCTCCTGGCGTCCCTTGGCGAGGGCGTTGTTGTAGCGCGCCAGCGGATCGCTGATCGGCGAGCGGGTCGCGACATAGGTGACGCGCGCGTCAATCTCCGGGTGTCCTTCCAGTGGCAGTTCGGTGTAGCGCGGATCTCGCGGGCGCATGCCGAGCAACAGCGCCAGATGGCCGCCGGTGGAACTGCCGAGCACGCCGGTTGTCGACGGATCGCCGTTCCATTCGGGCGCTTTCATCTTCAGCCAGCGAATGGCGTAGTTGGCGTCTTGCACCGAGGCCGGGTACGGCGCTTCGCCGCCATGGCGCAGATCGACGGACACCGTCAGGATCCCGCTCTGCGCCATGGCCTCGGCCATCGCCACATTGGCGTAGCGGTCCTTTGACACCCACGCGCCGCCGTGCAGGTCGAGCAGCACCGGAAATGGCCCATCCCCGATCGGTTGACAGATCCGGGCGAGCAGCATTCGCGTGGGGGCCTGCCTGAAATCCTCCTCCCAAATCCTGATCTCGTAGTTTGCCGTTGGATCGTAGCTGGCTGTCATGGGGTCGGTTTCCGATCATCTCTCGGGTTTGGCGTCCGCTGTCGCACCCTCAATTCAAGCGCGTTCCTTGAAAGTCTATTTGTCC
>JAQCKY010000552.1 GCA_027592155.1 Pseudomonadota bacterium | reverse complement strand
AAATCCGGCCTTGGCGAAGTATTCAACCATTCGACATTTATCCGCCTCGGGAATCGGCAGAGATCCATTTGATACCTCAACCAAATCAATACCCTGATCCTCAAGAAATGCGCGGTAGGCTTCAATTTGGTTTTGCCAGTATGAAATTTCGAACATCATGCCGCCAAGGCAGGTCCGTACATGAAACCTTTTAAAAAGTGCGACCTTCTCCTTAAGAGCGGTCGTGATGTAGGCCGACGCCCAACCAAGCTTAACGATGTCGATGAAGGGGTGGCACAGGTTGAGTTTGTCTTCGAGCTCGATCAACCCGTAACCATTGTCAACAAGGTTGGATATCCCGTTTTGCCGTGGCTTGGTGCTCCGCTCTGGAAGGCTGAGCGTTAAGATGGGGTCGCTCATTCGTCATCCTTTATAAAAATTTGTCGATGAAGGCTTGGATTGATTCAGCCGTTAGCGACAGTTTGGAATTCACCTAAACTGGCTTTTGGCGCCTGATAGCGAAATGCGACGACATCCGGCTCGAGATCAGGTTGTCGTGCAAATCCGCAGCCAGAAAATAGCGCTCTAGAACTCGAATTGCCCGATTTAACGGATGCTTCAACGTCAATGCCAGGGTGATCGGCCCAGAAAGTTTCAAGAGCTTGGAGCATCGTTTGTTCGCCAAACCCAAAACCTCGATGCCGTCGATCAACGGAAATGTCGATCTCGGCACAACCGCCGAAAATGTCGAAGCGAATTTGAGCAACGGGTTCTCCGTTCAGACGGGCGATATAAATTTCGTTATTCAGGTCGGCGCTTTTGGTTTGGAACCAATCGACGTGAGAATTCCAATCAATCGTCTCAGGTGAATATGAATTGGCACGAACGTCGTCGTCGTTGGCCCAATCCCAGAGGACACGAACGTCCTCCGCCACGGCGTGAGTCACTTCGAGTGGCGACATTGCCGCGGCGACCCGCTTTGCGCCCAAACCGTCAACCAACGCCATGCCGGCCTTGGCGAGGCTGGCGCGGCTATCGGGGACTCGCATAAAATTATCAATAGATGAAGCGATTTGGGAGGAGCCAATGTCGGCAGTGTTTCCCAAAAATTTGATCGCATTGGCGTTTCGCGCGATGTCAATGGAACGCGCCTGGTTGTCGGCGAGTTCGATTACAATGCTGGGAATGCCGAGACAGCACCGTTCCCACAAAGTCACACCCCCACCGCCTATGGCGAAGTCCATGCCCGAGAGAAACTCGGCCATATCGCCAATTTCGTCATGTAAGATTATATCGTCAACACCACTGAACTGCGCCGTTAGGTCTTCGTGACGAGGGTTGGTCTTTGGGAGAACAACATGGAAAACGACCTTGTCCGAAACATCGGCCTTGGATCGTAGTGTATTTTCCGTTTGGCCGCTGGCATCGACTTGCCCGAAGAACACAGCGACCTGGGGATGCTGTCTATTATCGCAGGCGACCCCAGGGTTTAGATGACGGCGGGCGAAAAATTCGGGCCGAAGCAACGCAAAGCGTGGACCGAGAAGCATGGTATCGGCGTGGCAGTCGTCTCCCCGTAAAGCCTCGTCATCAGATCCGCTCGGATCTACAAGCATTGTGCAATCGTGGGGACGGTCAACCAGGTCGTCGATAACCAGCAGACGATCGACGAGGGGAAGCATGTGAGACTCCCACCTGGTATCGACATGATAGGCATCAACGATGAGCCAATCGCAGGCATTCTCTCGCAAAAACTCCGCCGTTACGGCAATATCAATTTCAAGCGTATCCCGGCTGTTTTGTTCTAAAACCTTAATCTGCGTAATAGGGAACCCGGCTTGTTCGACGCGGGATGATACGGAACCCGGTAAATCGCGGCAGATGAAGAGCACTTGATGGCCCCATCGCTCCAGTGCATGCGCTAACGCGAGACATCGACCGACATGGCCTCCGCCAATGCGGTTTGAGGAATCGGTGCGGATCCCAATGCGCATACTTACCTCACCTGAAATACAGGTGCCATCGATGCACATTTCAGGTGCTGCTTCATGGCGTCGTTGTGGACCGCATCCGCAAGAATTGGCAACACCTCCTTATAGGCGGCGAGCAGTGCCGAAATTTCCGGCGTGCCGTGCGCGAAACACAGGTTGTGTCCGCCTTGAATGAGAATTCCCCGCGCAAGCATTTCTTGCATAAACAAAGTCTTAACCTGCCAGCCGGTTGTCGTCGGTCCATCTCTGGAGGAAATTAAAGGCCAGCAAGGGTTTCCCCCTACGCTGAAAACTTCCCCCAAGTCATTTTCTCGGACCTGGTTTCCGACGTCGTCAATGATTTTGGCACCCGCTTGGCGTAAATGGTCCACAACGCCGTCCCGTTGTATTTTGGCGATCGTGGCGAGGGCCGCGGCAATCGACACGGCCTCTCCGCCGGCCGTAAAGGAATAAAAGACATCTTCCATTTCGCGCATAATATCGGCTCGACCGACCAAAGCTGAGATCGGATATCCATTGCCCATGCTCTTACCAAAGGTCGCAAGGTCAGGCACAACCCCAAACAGCTCTTGAGCGCCGCCTTCGGCAAATCGAAAGCCCGTGATAATTTCATCAAGAATGAAGAGGGCTCCATGTTTACGCGCGAGGTCCTGAACGGCCTGTAGATATCCTTCTGGCGGCGCGACGGCTGTCATCGCTTCCATGATGATGCAGGCAAATTCGCCGGGGTGTGCGGATAGCAAGCCCTCAAGGGCGTCGGGATCCCCATAGGGAAAGGTATGGCTGAGTGCTTTTACGGCGG
>JAQCKY010000551.1 GCA_027592155.1 Pseudomonadota bacterium | reverse complement strand
CGCGGTGGTCGGCATGCCCATGCCGAGGATGATCGACACGACCGCCGTCAGGATGAGAAGCAGGATGAGGCTGTTCTCACCGACCTCGACCAGAATGAGGGTGAGGGCAAAGGCGAGACCCGTCGCGTCCAAGATGCCGAGAATAATGCCTGCCGCGCCGCCGATGATGACGATATCGGCGGCCGCTTCGCCTGCCTTTTTGAAGCATTCCATGACCGAGGCGAATGTGAGCCTGTGACCCCGATAGCGGAATATCAGGCCGAGGATGACGATGGCGATGGCGCCGTAAAGTGCCGCTTTCTCGGGCGGTGCGTTGAGGCTGAACAGAGCGAACAGCAACACAACGAACGGGACGATGAAGTACCAACCTTCTTTCAGGACCCTCATCGCCGGCGGGATCTGGTCCTTCGGGATCGGCGCGATGCCAAGACGGCCCGCCTCCAGGTCGGCCTGAAGGAAGACCGAGATATAGTAGAGAAGGGCGGGCAGAAGGGCGGCGATGATGACTTCGCGGTATTCGATCTCCAATAACTCCGCCATCAGGAAGGCGGCGACACCCATGATCGGCGGCATGATCTGCCCGCCGGTTGACGCCACGGCTTCTATGGCGCCGGCGACAGGCGCCGTGTAGCCGCCTTTTCGCATCAGGGGTATGGTCAGAACGCCGGTCGATGCCACGTTGGAGACCGCGCTGCCTGAGATCGAGCCGAACAGGCCTGAGGCCACGACCGCGATTTTTGCCGATCCGCCCCTGCTGTTCCCCATCGCCGCCGCCGAAATGTCGGTGATGAAGCTGGAGCCGCCGGAACGCAATAACGCTTGGCCGAGAAAAATGAAGATCACGACGATGGTCGAAATAATGTTGAGGGGCAGTCCCAGGAGCCCGGTCTGATCGATGCCCAGGAATGAGAAGAATTTTAGTGGGTCGAGGGAACGGCCTTGAAGGGAGCCGGGAATGAGGTGGCCAAACAGCCCATAGACGGCAAAAACCAGCAGGACGCTGAAGATACCCCAACCGGCGGTGCGGCGCAGCCCCTCGGCGGTGAGAAGGACAATGGCGCCGCCGACCAGGTTCGCCTCGACGGGGACGTAAAATACGTTTTGCAGCAGGAACGGAAAGCGAAAGAAGAGATACCAGCCGACGCAGAGGCCGATCAACGCGAACATGGCATCATACCACGGCAGCCGTCCACGCTTCGTCCCGAGTTTCCCGGGGGCGTTGAGATAGACGATTGCCAGTGCATGGCCGAGAACCGCGCACATGACCTGCTCGGCGATCAGCGTTACGCCGAAGTCAACGACGAGGCCGCTGGCCCATACCAACCCAACGATGGCTAGGATGAATCCCAGCCAAGGTGTCAACGCCCGCGCTATCGGGGAACCCGGCAGCGCGGGCGCAATGTCTGGATCTGAGGCGGTAGAGGGCTCTACTGCTGCCAAGTGCCCTTTTCCTTGAAGAGCTTAACCGCGCCAGGATGATAGACGAGATTGCCCTGCTTTTTGGACATGCCCTTGGGCGTGAAGGAGCGCCATAGGGGAGAGGTTTCGACCAGCGCGTCCTTGTTCTCGTACATCGCTTTGGTCACACGGTAGACGACGTCATCGGAAACGTCTTTACCGGCAAACAGCATGTAATCGAAATGCAGCAGCTTTGTCGGCTGTTCGATGCCGGTGAGGCCTTTGGCGGGATTGACCGTGAGAATTTCCGCTCCCGGCAAAAATTTGTCGACGCTGGCCTTGGCCGCCGGAGAGTCATCCAGCGAGACGAAACGAATTCCGCCCAGCGCCTGGCTGATCCGGTTCATGAAGCCCGAACCGACGGCGCCGATCGCCATATCCACCTTGCGTTCCATCAACGCATTCCAGCTCGGCACTAGAGCCGCGACGGGAACTTCTTTCACGTCCGCGTAGGTCAAACCGTCGGTGCTGAGGGTGCCTTTGACCAGTTCCACGAACAAGGGCGCCGCTTTGTAACCTGACGGAACGCGCTTGCCTTTGAGGTGGGAAACTTTCTGTAACCCGGAGTCTTTGGCGACCAACGGGCCGACCCGGAACTTCATCAAGGTTGCGACCATGCGCAAGTTGGGGTTGGGACGGCCTTTCGAGATGACGGTTCCATCCACCGACCAGGAAGTCTGCATGATATTGGCCGCGCCGAATTCCAGCGACCCCGCATTGATCGCGGGAATATATTGCTGTGTGCCGCCCATGGGCCGGGTTCGCATTTGCACGCCGGCATGCTGCGACGCAACCTTGGCGATGGCGGCTGTAACCTGACTGGTTGCGCCGGTTTTGGTGGTGCCGATACCAACCGTCTGCGCGGTGACGGGGCCTGCGAGCACGGCGGCGAAACCGGCAAGCATTAAAATTTTGAATGTTCTCATGACGTCGAATCTCCCAAAGTGAATACGATCCACCAACAGGACACAAATAATCCCGCTCGGCGGAGGGTTTCAAGCAACGATATTTTTCTACGCTGTCTTGGCGCTAACATCGTGGATTTTGGTTCTTTTCGCAAGAGTTTAGAGGATTTCGTGACATATCAATCATGGCGGGTATGGTTAGCCCGGAGATAGCGAAGGATAGATACAAAGATGATTTTGGTTACGGGTGCGTCAGGACAGACGGGCAGGCGCGTCATTTCCGCGTTAAGCGAACGAGGCGCCGACATTCGGGCGTTTGTACGCCGCGAGGACGCCGGGGACGAACTGCGAAGGCTTGGGGTGCGCGAGATCGCGCTCGGCGATTTCTTCCAGGACGATGGCTTGAAAGCG
>JAQCKY010000550.1 GCA_027592155.1 Pseudomonadota bacterium | reverse complement strand
TCGGCGATCATGGAGAGAACCTGCGGTACCGCGAAGACGCCGATCAACCCGGCGACCAGGGACACACCGCCCCGAAGCTCCGGGATGCCAAAGGTGAAGCGCGCGAGTTCATTGCCATGACTGATCCCAATACTGCTGATCAGCAGGCCGATCGCGCCACCGGCGAGTCCTTTTAAAATAGAGTCGCCGGCCAGGCTTCCAATAATCGTCAGGGCGAAAACCCCCAGCCAGAAGAACTCAGGCGGGCCGAATTTGAGGGCAATCGCGATCAGCGGAAAGGCGAGGACCAAATAACAGGCGGCGCCAAATAAGGTCCCGAGGGCTGAACTGAAGCAGGATGCAACGATGGCTTCATGCCCGCGTCCTTGCAGGACCATGGGGTGACCGTCAAAGGCGGTGGCCATCGCGCCCGGCGTACCCGGCGTATTTACGAGACACGCCGGTATGGCGTCGGAAAACATGGCGCAGACATAAAGGCCGCCTAACATGGCGATACCGGCGCCAGGTTCCAGGGCGAATGTAAAGGGTACGAGCAATGCCGTGCCCATCGTGGCGGTCAGGCCGGGAAGCGTGCCGACCACCATGCCTAACAAGACTCCCACGGTGAGCCAAAATAGGTATGACGGCGTGAGCGCCAGCATTAGACCTTCGATCACTGAAATACTCCTAAAAGCATCACCGCTGGTAACATCCGGGCTGCGACAAACATAGCGCGCCCTTGTTCACGGAGGGTACGAAAATAACGAGGGTGATAGTCTAGTTGGTGTCTAAGCAAACAGGCCGCCCTGACATCAAAACAATTGACGCCAGTGCGGCCTGGATAATTGAAAGCCTTTATTTTGAGAATTTCTTTATCGTGGCTTCGACATATGCTTTGGCTTCCGCCGGTGTCTGACGCATTTGCAGGAGACCGTTTTTCGTCACCAGATCCCTGACTTTTGCGTCGGCGGTCGCTTTATTAAGCGCCGCGTTGAGAATGGCAACGCGGTCAGCGGGGGTTCCCGGAGGCGCCATAACGCCCCACGTCGTGATGTAGGTCCAACCCGACTCATTTGGAACGCCGGGCAGCGCACCCGAGGTCGCCGGTCCGGCGATGACCAATGTGTCGACAGTTGCGCGATGCTTCACCGCGTGAGAGGACGCGGTCATCCCCGCATCAACGTGATTACCCTGGAGCATCGGCATCATTTTTCCGACGCCACCGGAGACCGGCACGTAAGCGGTTTTGATCCCGAGAATATCGGCGAGTTCAGCAAAGTTCGCTGCACCGGTGCTTCCGACGCCCGCGACAGTCAGCTTGCCCGGATTTGCCTTGGCGGCGGTAACAAAATCACCCAGGGATTTGTACTTGCTGCCCTTGGGAACCATCAGCGCGCCGACCGCGCGAGCGGTCATGCCGATATAGGCAAATTCACCGGGCTTGAACCCGACATCTTTTCCCTTGGCCGAAATAACGATGTTCGGAACAACCACGTTGCTGATGGTATAGCCATCCGCTTTGGAGCGCCAAAGCTCGTTAAATCCAACAGCGCCGCCGCCGCCCGTCTTATAGACGATCCGGATTTTAACGCCGAGGGCTTTTTCCAAACCAGGCTGGAGTCTACGCGCCTGCTGATCGGACCCGCCGCCCGGAGAATAGGGAACGATGAAGGTGATCGGCTTATCGGGATATTCCGCATTAGCCCCGCCCGCCGTGACCGCAAAAATTGAAGCGGCGACAACGCCCAGGATGCCGCCCCGTAGATAATTTTTTCTATTCACTTAAATCTCCCGTTAGATAGTATTCAAATTTATGAGCGTTTTAACATTAATCGGCTGGGCTTAAATGTCCAGAGATCGCATGAAGGTTTCAGAATACGGTAAGCATGGATTCCGCGTCTCTAAACAAGGCCAATGTTTGAACAAGCCGATCAAGTTTACCCCTTAGGATACCTCGGCGAGGCGCTGCCGGAGTTCCTCGACGTTCGGCGCCTCGTTATAGTCCTCGCTCAGTTTTCCGGAGCCGGACGGACTCTTGCAGGTGAAAAAGCGACATGGCGCTTCGAGGATTCGAATGCCGTGGACGGTGTTCCGGGGGATATGAACCAGATCACCGGGACCGACGGAGATGACTTCGTCGCCGAGCAGATGCGCAACACGGCCTTCAAGCATGTAGATCCACTGCTCATCATTGGGATGGGAGTGCGGCGGCGGCGCTTCGCCGTAATCATAGGTTACGATGCCCGCCTTGATTAATTCACCCCCGTACTGCCTCATCATGACGTTCGGGTTCTTAACGTCCGGCGTCAACTCCATATCCTCAGCCTTATAAAAGGGCATCGATTCGTCTCCTGTTCTAAATTCACGTGTGATCAATCTTGGACCAAGATTGATTCATTTTAAAGTGGGTCCAATGTGTTTTTCCCGCGTCCTAGCCTGTGTCCTACTGCTTGTCCTTACCCTCGTACACTTCTAACACGCGGCTCGCGTCATCCTTTGCCCAGCCCGCCGCTTCGGCACGCTGGAACATTTCACGCGCGGCGGGAACGACGTGGAGTTCAAGGCCATGTTCTTCGGCGAGTTTAATCGCAATGCCCATGTCCTTGGCAAAAATTTCAACCGCCCCCCGGGGCGCAAAATCGCGGTTAAAGAAACGCGGACGCATCACCTCCCACATCTCCCCCCGGACCGAACCCGCGCCCAGACATTCTTCCATGGTCTCATGGCTGAGGCCGGCGCGTTCGCCGAGGACAACCATTTCAGCCATTAGGGCGGTGACGGAATTTACATAAAGG
>JAQCKY010000549.1 GCA_027592155.1 Pseudomonadota bacterium | reverse complement strand
GGAATAAACGCCGCGCCAGCTGCCAAAGCGGATTACCAGCGATTTATTGTCCGCCGATCTCAGGGCCCACAAGGCCTTGGTTCGGCTTGTCTTGGTCGGCGTGCTCAGCCTGGTTTCAACGAGACCGTGTTTATTTTGAAATGCCGAACCTTGCCTCCAGCTCCTTCGCAAAATTCATGACCACACGCCACTCCGGTTTTTTCTGGAGGTCAACTACCGTAAGCGTTTCCAAATCATTTATTGCCTCAGACGCGTGATGTAGTAGTCCGTAGAGGGCTGCCAAGTCCTTCAATTCCGCCTCATTGAATGCATCAAGGGAGGTTTGGCTCTTTGGGTGATATAGGTCATCGCAGAACATGCAAACGAGTTCCGCCGGTACGTTGGCGATCTGAACATCCGTTTCATATTCTGTTTGCAGGGAGGCATGCGCAAGCAACTCGATTACGTCGAAAACAGCCACCCGAATGGCATCGGCTTTTTCACTCATATCAAGTTCTTCAGTAAGCGAATTATAGGCATCCAACCAGTTGAAGTCGATTATCGTGGGTAGATTTCGAAATAGTCAGCACAATATGATGAAGCGTTTCTGGCCTCTTGCGCGATCGAAACTGGCTGATAACCAGTACCGTCTTCGCGCCCGACCCGGTGAAATATCCCTCGCTCATTTAGGCGTCCTGTTTCTCGACGAGTTCCCCGAATTCCAGCGCCAGACCTTGGAATCCCTTCGCCAACCGATGGAAACCGGCGAAGCCGCCGTCTCCCGCGCCAACGCCCATATATCGGCGGGATGGATGAGGTGTTTCGAAGTGGTTGGTATCCCAGTATTGGTGCATTTGATCGCGGCAACAGTTTCTTACCGCCGCTCGATGAGCATTACGCTAAGAACACGTGCGATCTTTCGACCACAAAAATCAATACCCTAAAATCGTTGATGACGTGGGGCACGG
Source organism: Pseudomonadota bacterium (assembly GCA_027592155.1). GTDB lineage: Bacteria > Pseudomonadota > Alphaproteobacteria > Rhodospirillales > UBA2165 > JAQCKY01. Next base: position 1,831 of record JAQCKY010000549.1, on the reverse strand, counting down.
CCCCTAATCAATATTGTCCGAGTACCGGTTCACGAAAGAAACGGGCCTCCTGTGCGATCATTGACTACATGAGGGAGGCGCAAACCGGAGGTAAACGAAAAACTTTAAGTCCGGGTATGACCTTCACACTTGATCATGACGTTAAAATTACGACGCTTGTGGTCAATGCGAAGGACATTGATGGAGATCAGGTAGAGGTCTTTACCGGAAGTCATCGCAAAGACTGCGGTGCCAATGACCTCGGGGCGGCGTTTTTAATCAAAGCTGGCAACTTTTCATATTTCGCCGGAGGCGATCTCACTGGCGACACCGACCAAAAAGTCGCACCCGTTGAACAATTAGTCATGGATGATGCCAGGGATGTCGACGTGTAGAACGCTACGCCGAAGCAGCGTCTGCGATTAGGACAAATGCCGACGCTGACGGGAAATTGTTGGAGGCGGTGGCGACGCCCGATGCCGAAGGTCAGAAGCTTCTTCACGATGCAGCGGATCGTTTGAAACTAACCGCGCGGGGTTATCACCGCGTCCTTCGTGTTGCCCGCACCCTAGCCGATCTCGACGGCGCCGACGACGTCAACCGCCTCCATATTGCAGAGGCGCTGAGCTACCGGCGGCTGGTCCCGGGACGGCAAACAGCAATGATGAGCTAGAGTGACGCGTTAGCTCATCGTCATCCGGCGTAATCCAAGCAACAAGGTCTCCATCTCCAACTTGACCGCATTGCATGCCGCGTCAGCGTCTTCCGCATCGGCGATCATGAGCACCGCTTCGTTGAGGGCACCGGAGATCAGATGGGTGAGGGCGTCGATGGACGTGGGCTGGATATCGCCGGCGTCGGCGCAGGCCTGAAGGCCTTCTCTCAGGGAGCCCATGGCATAGCGGGCATCGATTTCCCGCCATTCGGCCCAGCCCAGCACCGCCGGGGCATCGATCAACAATATCTGTTGCACCGCGGGGTCGGCGCAAGCGTCGAGAAAGGCATGGCATCCGGCAACCAAACCGCGCCATGCCGAAGTCTCGGTCTCGGCGCGGCGCAGAATTGCCTCAAGAACATCCCGAGCAACCCGTTCAACGACACCGCGAAACAAATCTTCTTTGTCCTTAAAGTGATAATAGAGGGCACCCCGGGTGACATCGGCTTTCTCGACAACCTGGTTGGTTGAGGTTTCGCCAAAACCCTTTTCCGCAAACTCCGATTTGGCGACGGCCAATAGCCTAGCCAGCGTGCGTTCGCGCTGTTCTTTCTTGGTGACGGCTTCTTGTTGCATACATACAACCTGTATGTTATTTAAATACAAACAGACTGTATGTTAACTGACCGGCGCCGATGGGTAAAGCACCAGCACCCCTATCGAGTGAGACAAAGGAGAATCATGTGCAAATCGACAGCTACTATCCCGTTCTATGTTCTGAAATTCCGCGTGAAACGCAAGACTTTTACGTCAAATATCTCGATTTCGAGCCGGTATTTGAATCGGAATGGTATGTCCACCTGACCGCAAAAGAGTCCAATGGGGTCAATCTAGCCATCGTCAATTCGTCTCATTCAAGCATCCCGGAAGGTTCCCGGCGCCCGGTTCAAGGTCTTTTGCTCAACTTCGAGGTTGCGGACGTAGATGCAGAATACGACCGTCTGCGGCATGCCGGCCTACCGATGGAATTGGAACTGCGCGACGAACCGTGGGGACAGCGACATTTCATCATCCGCGATCCCAACGGTATATTGATCGACATGATCAAAGTAATTCCACCGAGTAAGGAATTCCTGGCAGATTATGTCGACGGCGCTTAACCCGTTATTTTAACCAGCGAGAGCCAGCGCCGGCGCC
>JAQCKY010000548.1 GCA_027592155.1 Pseudomonadota bacterium | reverse complement strand
CAATCAGCTCTTTTCCTCGTGGATGCTTATTCGCCCAATCGTCGATCACCACCGCCATCTTCGCATCAAATTGCTTTTGGTCCTCGGCAGACAACCGGGTGACGTTGAGGTCAGGATTCTTCTTCGTGATGTTAAGCAACTTCGTATTGCCCGCGTCGTGGGTCTTTACAAAATTATCCGTTGTCACCTGACCGCGATGCTTGAGGATCGACTTGCGAGCTTTCTCGGGCAGCCCATCAAACACCTTTTTGTTCATGACCGTCGCCAGCGAGGCCGTGCCGAACAATCCGGTACCGGTATGAGACATCAACGTATTTTTGGCGACATCCTTTATGCGGAAAGCGTAATAGCCGTTAAACTCCAGGGTTGAACCATCAAGGATACCTCGGCTGATATTTTCTGCTATGGCAGGAGCCGGCATGCCGACCGCTGCGGCGCCAACGGCCTTGATCGACGCACCGAATACCGGTCCCGCGGCTCTAATTTTGAGACCCTTGAGATCACTCAGTTTGGTCACCTTCTTTTTGGTGAAAACATAGTAAGGATGGTTCTGGAAGAGCGAGACGACGAATACGTTTTCAAAACCGCGCAGCATGCCTTTTTCAAACATCCGCCAGACAGTGTTGGATGATTCATTCACGTTTCTGAACAAACCAGGGAGCTCAAACACGCCATTATCGGGAAAACGGCCTGCGGTATAGGAGGGTATGATCCAGGCCATATCGACAACGCCATCCAGAGTGAGTTTGAGTTGGGCCCTTGGATTTTTGCCGAGCGCGCCACCGGGAAATGTGTCGATCTTGATTGTCCCCTCTGAATCCTCGCTCGCACCCTTGGCGAAGGGAACCATCACCCCGGGAAAGGTCGGTTCTTTGGCGGGTGTGAAAACGGCGAATTTCAGCTGCTTTGGCGCCGCATGGGCATTCCATGCCATGGCCGTCGCAACCCCTGCAATGGCAAGACCGATGATCAGTTTCTTGGACATAATATATCTCCCTAAATGAAATTACTTTTTCTTGTGACCCTAAGCGGCCCGTTTCCAAGCGAGCGGAAATACCTTGTCGTCGCCGGGAAATTTACCGGCGACAAGTTGCTCCGACCCTTCAATCACCATCACATGGTTGCGAGGATCCCATACCGCATCACCTCCCATGTAGCGGCATGAAAGACCAATACGTCCCTGGCTATCTGAATTATTTCCACCGGCACCGTGAACGGTCAATGGGTGGTGGACCAAGACGTCGCCGGGTTCCATATCCCAGCTCAAAAAATTGTAGTCCGGATTATCGAATTCATTATGAAAATTCGGGCAAAGCTCGAGACTCATGTCGGAAAAGCGGTTATCGCCGTCCGGGGTCGCCGCGCGATAAAATTTTCCCCATTTGTGCGATCCAGCGATATATACGACGCCGCTAGAGTCCTGCGTGACCGGCGTCAGTGCCAGCCAGACAGAGGCGATATGATTGCCGCGAAACGGCCAGAACGGCAAATCCTGATGCCAGTGGGTCGGTGCCGAGGATCCTGGTGTCTTAATAAAAAGCTGGTCGTAGAAAAATCTGACTTCATCCAGGCCCATCAAATCAGCCGCAATACGCGCACAGGGCGAGTCGAATATGTAGTCGCGGAACGCCGGATCGTCGCGCCACATGAACACCTTCGAGTAAAACCTGCCGGAGCCGTCCTCGTCGGTGACATCACGGACCCGTCCCTGAGCCGCAACCATGTCCCGCTCGCAAGCGGCGCGCATATTGTCGATCCACTCAGCGTCGAACTGGCCTCGGATACAGACGACGCCGTCGCGTTCGTAGGCCGCCCGGTCTTCATCGGAAATAGGATGCAAAATATCGCGGTTCACTTGGTTGCTCCCCTGTCGGTTACGCCTCAATACGCCGATCTTGATCTCAGCCAATTGTTGAATCAACGCGACAGGCAGCAATGTCCACATAGTGAACATATGCTTGGTGGACACCCTGTTCAGCGCTAACATTTAACATGATTAAGCTGCAACGGGGTGCGTGGCCGGTGGTGGATACAAAGCGGATTACAGGATTGTCCCGAGGATTGAGGGTCCTGAAATCATTGAACGAGTCCAATGGCGCTACGGTATTAGGAATAAGCCGTGCAACCAATCTTCCCCGCGCGACCGTCTACCGAATCCTCGCAACCTTGATGGATGAGGGATACGTAACCCGCTCCGGTTTACGAGATGCCTTCTGGTTGAGCATGGACGTTCATTCCTTATCCTCGGGTTATTCGGATCGCGCCTGGGTCGCGGAAGTGGCAACCCCGATTCTGGCCGAACTCGGCCGGGAAGTCGTCTGGCCGGTCGACATCGCGACATTGGACGGCGACTCGATGTTAATCAGACAGACAACTTACCAGACAAGCCCGTTAGCAATCGATCGAGATTATGGTGCTCGGCGCGGGTATCCCGGCTACCGAGTACCGCTACTTCAAACCTCGTTGGGCCATGCCTATCTTGCGTTCTGCCCGAAGCCCGAACGCGACGCAATTCTGGAATCACTTTTCAATTCAGAGACAGAAATTAGCGATAACATGACTGATCGTCATACGATCCACAAAACTCTTAATTATACCCGACGGCTAGGATACGGCTCCCGGGAGGGCGGTTTTGTTCCTTCAACCGGCTCGATTGCCGTTCCCGTCAAACATGACGAGCGGGTGATGGCGTGTATCAACCTCCATTATATGCTCTCTGTGATGTCTTTGGAGGAGGCGGTTTCCCGTTACCTTGGGCCGCTGCATTCGGCGGCTCAATCGATCACCGAGG
>JAQCKY010000547.1 GCA_027592155.1 Pseudomonadota bacterium | reverse complement strand
TCGTCCTTCTGATCCCGCCAGCGGCGGCCTAAGTCAACTTCGTAGTCGCGCTCCAGCATCGGAGCGCGCATTGAGGCGGCAATATAGCGTCTGTCGCCATAATCCGCGCCATTTGAGGATGTTTGTGCCATGATCCTTTTCTCCTCCGAATGCGAATTTCATCATTCGGTTATAAAATAATATCGAGCCGATATAATAGCGGCTCGATACCTTAAATCAAGTAGTATCGAGTCGAAATTAAACTGATTTTTAATCAGGTTATATGCGATAGTGGGCTAGTCATTGAATCCTTAGAGACCTAAGTTATCGAATCATGACAGAGACCATCGACGTTGCCGTCCTTCTGAACCGATTGAGTCGTATCGCCCATGCGATGCAGTTCTCGCACGGTCTGAATCCCGCTCAATGGGAAGCGCTGCGCTATATCGGGCGGGCAAACCGGTATTCCGCGTCGCCCACCGCCCTGGCGGACTATGTCGGTTCGACCAAGGGAACAGTCTCTCAAACGTTGATTGCGCTGGAAGCCAAAGGCTTTGTCAGCCGCGTTCGCGAGGATTGCGATCGGCGCAAGGTATCGCTGGTTTTGACCGAGGCGGGCAGGTCCCTGCTTGATGAAGACCCGCTTTGTCAGCTTTCCAACGCGGCTGGCGCGGTCGATGACGAAGGCCGCTCGCAGATCGCAGAGGGTTTGCGGGCCATTCTCAATGATCTTTGCATTCGTCAGGGGGCCAAGAGTTTTGGCGTTTGTGGCAATTGCTGCCATTTGCGGAAGGACGCGAAAAACCCGTGCGGCAACGGCGGCGTCTGTGGCGTGACGACGGATAGTCTCGATGTCGCCGAGCTTGACAAGCTCTGCGTTAATTTTGAGCGTGCCGAGCTCTGCTAGGCCGATTCCCGGCCGTTCTGCTACACTTCATTTTTATTAGCCATTTTCTAGGGTGCAGGCGCATGGCCAATCCAGCCGATGGTTCGGGGGATGTCCTGATTGAAATCCATCAGGTCGGAAACTCCGTTAAGGCGACCGCAGTCGATGTTCGCACCGGAGTCGAGGTTTCGATCGTAGGCTCTCCGTCTGCCGGCGAAGAAATGCTCAAGCGCACTGCCGTGAAGAAGCTGCAATACGTTTTGCGAAAACGCGCCGAAAGCGGCGGCCGCTAGACGACCCAGCCAAACAGCGCACCGGGATCGAGCCGTCGCAATGGAGTATTTTCTGCAACAACTGATCAACGGGGTGACGCTGGGCGCCATCTACGGGTTGATCGCCATAGGCTACACGATGGTCTATGGCATCATCGGCATGATTAATTTTGCCCATGGCGAAATTTTCATGATCGGCGCATTTATTGCCTTGGTATCGTTTCTTATTTTGGCCCCGGTCGGCGGTGCCATGATTGCCTTGGCGCTGATCGTTGTGCTGTTGGTTTCGATGACGCTGACGGCAGTTTACGGCTGGGCGCTCGAGCGTATTGCCTACAGGCCTTTACGCGCATCCCCGCGGCTCGCGGCTCTGATCTCCGCGATCGGCATGTCGATCTTTTTGCAGAACTATGTGCAGTTGAGCCAGGGCGCGCGGGTCAAGAGCATCCAGCCCGTCATCACCGGCGGCTTCACCCTTTTTGAAGGCGACGGTTTCGCGGTGACGCTCAGCTATATGCAGATTGTCATCATCCTGATCACGATCGGGCTGATGATGGTTTTCTGGGGGGTAATCGCCCGAACCGCTCTTGGCCGAGCACAGAGGGCCTGCGAACAGGACCGAACGATGGCGGCGCTTTTGGGTGTCGATGTAGACCGGACCATATCGATTACGTTTGTTATTGGCGCGGGGCTTGCTGCCGTGGCAGGCATGATGGTCACTCTTTATTACGGCGTGATCGATTTTTATGTGGGCTTTCTTGCCGGCATCAAGGCGTTTACCGCCGCTGTCCTCGGCGGCATTGGCTCTATCCCCGGTGCCATGCTGGGCGGTCTGTTGATTGGGCTGATCGAAGCTTTCTGGTCGGGCTATTTCACGATTGAGTACAAAGACGTCGCGGCATTCTCGATCCTGGTTCTGGTGCTGATCTTTCGGCCTACCGGGCTGCTGGGCCGGCCGGAGGTCGAAAAGGTCTGATGACGGCAGCTGCGGAAGGGAAGCATGGCATCGTCTTTCCCCTGCGTGAAGCGGCGCTGACCGCCGTAATTGCGGGCGCCCTGATGCTGCCGATGGTTGGAATTTTTACGGCATCGCGCGGCGGCGCACTGGTGGTCGAGACGCGTTTTCCGGAATTGGCCCTGGCCGTCCTTCTTGTTTTTCTGGGCCGCCTCGGCCTGATTTATGCCCGGAACGGGAACCCGGCATTGTCCGGCGTCCTTGGCGTCGGCGTTGCGCTGGCAGGATGGCTCGGATTGGTTCCCGGCGAGCTGCTCAAAGTAATCGCAATAGCCGGTGGGGCGCTGCTCGCCGTCAGAGCGGTCATGGCGACCGATGCCGGGAAGGGGATCGGTCGAAAATTCTCGCGGGGCGGGGCCGCAGCCGATGAAGCAGGCGGCCCTGTATCTTCGCGCAGGGGGCCTTGGATCGGCGCTGCGCTGATCATTTTTGCCCTGGCCTTGCCGTGGCTGCCCTTTGTCGATCGCCGGCTGATTGATCTGGCGACGCTCGTCTTGATTTACGTGATGCTCGGCTGGGGACTCAATATTGTGGTCGGGCTGGCCGGACTGCTCGACCTTGGTTATGTGGCCTTTTATGCGGTCGGTGCCTATTCCTTTGCGCTGCTTGCGCAGAATCTTGATTTTACCTTCTGGACGGCTTTGCCCCTG
>JAQCKY010000546.1 GCA_027592155.1 Pseudomonadota bacterium | reverse complement strand
CTTTAAGCCCGATCGTCGGGAAGATCCTTGATTCGGCTGCCAAATTCAACGAACCAAGGTTCGGGGAGATAGACACGGTCGAGCGTCTGGAAATCGTCCTTGCAGTCTTGAAGATGGTTGATGACCTGCAAGGCATTACAAAGCGCATCTGAATATTGGTAATGCATTTTGTTCTCGCCGTGGAGGTCGAGAAGATAACGCCCGACCGGCGAGGCGGACCGAAGGCAATAACCGATCAGATCTTCCCAGTTCTCATAACGCGTTTTCACGGCATCCTGTTTGAAGGCGTCGATGAGATCGAGGCAATGCTGTGAAGTGATGCCGGTTTCTTCGAGACTGCGGAGCATCTGAACCGCCGGGCTTAAAGCGGGATCGTCCGTCACATGGCCGCGGATGACATCTGCGAACTGATCGAGCTGCCGGCATTTTTCCACTGCCGGCAACTTGTCGGTATCGGCGATGTCGTCGATGGTTCGGGCAAAATGATAATATTTGGCAATATGGGGGCGGAGGTGCGCCGGCAGGAGCCAGGACCCGACCGGGAAATTTTCATAAGCGGCATCTTTTCCCGATGCGATATCGGGGCGCGCTGCGCCTTGCGTTTGATAAGTCTCCGTCATGTTGTCGATGATCGCATAGAGGCGTCCAGATCGCGTATCGTTATGAGCCAAACTCGGAGATTTGCGCGGAATGATACAGTAGATGACTGGCAAGTCTATCGGGTCCTGTTATAGTCTGCGCCGCAGACACCATCGAAATATTTTGGGTAAACCATGTCCGGATCATCAATGCGGGGCGCGCGACACAACACCAAGACCGTTCAGGTCGGCGGAGTGGCGATCGGAGGGGACGCACCGATTGTCGTTCAGTCGATGACCAACACCGATACCGCCGATGCGAAATCGACGGCGGAGCAAGTATATGCGCTGGCCGAGGCCGGCTCCGAATTAGTCAGGATCACCGTCAATACGGAAGAGGCGGCCGCCCAGGTTGCAGCGATCCGGAACCGGTTGGACCAGCTGGGGTGCGCGGTCCCGTTGGTCGGCGATTTCCATTACAACGGGCATCTCCTGCTCACCAAATACCCCGATTGTGCCGAGGCTTTGGCAAAATACCGGATCAACCCCGGGAATGTCGGTTTTAAGGAAAAACGCGATACCCAGTTTTCGACGATGGTCGAGCAGGCGATCCTCTATGAAAGGCCGGTTCGAATCGGGGTCAATTGGGGAAGCCTCGATCAGGAACTCCTGGCAAGAATGATGGACGAAAACGCCAACAGTGCCGCGCCGGTCGATGCCCAGGCGGTCATGCGGAATGCCCTTGTGACATCCGCGGTGGGCAGCGCGGACCGGGCCGTTGAGTTGGGCCTGCCGGCGGACCGCATCGTGCTGTCCTGTAAGGTGTCGAACGTGCAAGACCTCATCGGCGTCTATACGGACCTCGCGGACCGATGCGACTACGCCCTCCATCTCGGATTGACCGAGGCGGGCATGGGCTCGAAAGGGATCGTGGCCTCGACCGCCGCGCTCTCCGTCCTTCTCCAACAAGGCATTGGCGACACCATTCGGATTTCCCTGACCCCGGAGCCCGGCGGCGACCGGACCCGGAAGGTCATCGTCGCGCAAGAGATCCTTCAGACCATGGGTATCCGGTCCTTTACCCCCCAGATCATTGCTTGCCCCGGTTGCGGCCGCACGACCAGCACGGTGTTTCAAGAACTGGCCGACGACATTCAAACTTATGTGCGCGATCAAATGCCGATCTGGGGCGCGCAATATGTCGGTGTGGAGGAGATGAATGTCGCGGTGATGGGCTGTATCGTGAACGGTCCAGGGGAGAGCAAACACGCCAATATCGGGATTAGCCTGCCGGGCACCGGCGAACAACCGGCGGCTCCCGTTTTTATTGACGGCCAAAAAGCCATGACGCTCCGCGGCGAGGGTATTGCGGCCGATTTCAAGCGGATCGTCGATGATTATGTCGCTCAAACCTATGAGCAACGATAGAAGGTCCGGTAAGCGGCAATTTCACGAACGCCAGTGCTAGACAGCCGACAGCTTTTTTCCTATAAGCGGCGGTCGCTGAGACTTAGGGCCCACAATTTCCCGGGCCCAATGATGCCCAGGTAGCTCAGTTGGTAGAGCACGTGACTGAAAATCACGGTGTCGGTGGTTCAAATCCGCCCCTGGGCACCATTCTTTCAAACACTTAGCAGGTATGGCGCGCTGGTATGCGGGAGTGCCGGTGTAATTCCGGTGTAACTGCGACACGAGAAGCGGCGGCTGACTGCTTGCGTGTCGGCCTGTAGGGGCCAACGGGCTCCTCTTCAATCAGGCAGCTGCTGTGCTTGCCCTCGAGGAGCCAGCGCCGGAAATCTGGTTACCCCATTGAGGAACTGCGGAATCAGTGATTCCGTTTCCAGCCTGCGCGGTCCCGGCGCCAATCCTCTCGCAAACCCCATGGCTCCTTTGCCCGACGATTGGCCTGACCGCTGGGGTCATTTCCCGCGCAATCGATGCACACTTGAGTGTCAGGGATAGCTGCCAACCGTTGAGCGCTGATCTGGTCGCCGCAACGAGCACAGGTTCCGGGTTCCCTCGGCTCAGCGTGGTCCTTTGCTGGTTCCCGGGGCTGTGGCTTCCGCCTGGCCCTTGGCCTTTCGGGCGAACCTGTGATCGAAGCTCTGGCTTCGGTCTCGGGCGCTGAGAAACGGTTGCCCGGCAGGAACAGGACTATATCCGGTGCACTCCAGCCGTGACCTGCCCCCGCTGACTGGTCCGGTTTCAATGTTAGTGCATGGTCGGCTTTGTCGCCAAGCTG
>JAQCKY010000545.1 GCA_027592155.1 Pseudomonadota bacterium | reverse complement strand
CGTCAGATTGAGCCCATAGACCCCCCAACCGGAGACACTCGAGAGCCGCCAGCCGATGGCGAGACTCTCAACGGGGTTATTCACGGGTCGCCATCAGTTGGTAATGACGGGAACGGCCGTGATGATCACCATGGCTTGGGCGATGGGGTATTCATCCGTGATCGTGAGGTCGATCTGCGCGGTTGTTCCTGGCGGAGTCAACTCATCAAGCCGGTCTTTAGCACCGCCGGTCAGCGCCATCGTCGGTTTGCCCGATGGCAAATTGATCACGCCCATATCCCGCCAAAAGACACCCTTGCGGAATCCCGTTCCCAGTGCTTTTGAGCAGGCTTCTTTGGCAGCGTAACGTTTAGCGTAACTTGCGGCGCGCAACCGACGTTTGTCGGATTTTTTAATTTCGACATCGGTATAGATACGATCGATAAACCGTTGTCCGAACCGTTCGAGGGTTTTTTCGATCCGGGTGATGTCGATCAGGTCGTTTCCGATTCCAATGATCATAGGAGATACGGCTAGGCCGTTTTCTCGCCCGAAACTTGGGCGCGTGCATTGTTCATGAGAGACCGCATCCGGGTAATCGTGCTTTCAAGCCCGCCAAATATCGCTTCACCGATCAGGAAGTGCCCGATGTTTAATTCTACGATTTGAGGTACCTCGGCGATCGGTCCGACCGTGTCGAAACTCAAGCCATGGCCGGCGTGGCATTCAAGGCCGATGGCATCCGCATGGGCCGCCGCCGTGATGATCTTCCGCAGTTCGTCTCGCAACGCTTCCCCTTCCGCAAGACAGTAAGCGCCGGTATGAAGTTCAACGACCTGAGCGCCGGCAGTCTTGGCGGCATCAAGCTGGGCCCTGTCCGGCTCAACAAAAAGGGAGACACGGATACCGGCATCCCGCATCGCCGCGATAAAAGGAACCAAATGATTATGTCCGCCAACCGCATCCAGGCCACCCTCGGTGGTTTTTTCTTCCCGTTTCTCAGGCACGATGCAGGCGGCATGGGGTTTGTGCGCCAAGGCGATCTTGACCATTTCATCGGTCGCGGCCATCTCAAGATTAAGGGGAATTTCCAAAATGTCCCGTAAGCGGGCAATATCGTTGTCGGAAATATGGCGCCGATCTTCCCGTAGATGTGCAGTTATTCCATCAGCACCGGCACGCGCCGCCAAAATAGCCGCCCTCACAGGGTCTGGATGGTCTCCGCCGCGCGCATTTCGGATCGTCGCGACATGATCGATGTTTACGCCAAGGCGTAAATTAGAGGTCATCCGATCCTCCTCTCGTTCTGGGCTGTGGGCGCTGCGGCAACCCTTCGGACGGCTCTGCTTCCACGAATGCTTCCAATGACGGGTTTCATGATAAAATAAGTCACCAACCAGACGACAATGGCGGTCGGCACACTTCCAACCAGCATCGGTCCGAAAATCGGCCATGCTGATTCACTCAAATACCCGATATCCAGCTTTAGGAGTGCGGTCATCATGTGGTTAAACAATTTGTGAAAGTTTTGTGTTTTCGATAAGCCGTCCGAGTTGCCGACACCAAGCCAGTCACCAAGATTATAAATCCATACCCAGATCAGTGGAAAGGTCCAGGGGTTGCCCACCACCGTGCCAAAGGCGGAAGCAATCATGTTTGATCTGGCGATCCATGACAGAAATACCGAGATGACGATATGTAGCCCGACGAATGGCGTGAAGGAGACAGCGGCTCCGAAAGCAAAGCCAGAAGCCAGCGAAGAATCCGATCCCGGTAACCGGGCGATGCGGCGCCCATAGTATTTCATTTGCCGCCGCCAGCCCATTCGCGGCCACACGAACTCCCCCACCTTTGCGGCAATGGTGGGTTTTTGCCTACGCTGAAACACCGATCCCGTAGTCCTTGAAGGAGCGCGCCAAGGGGGAAATTGCGAAGAACATGCATTCCGTTTGCGTATTAACCATGGGCTCGCTCAACAGAGTTGATGGCCGGTGTTCCCTTGAGAGCGGCGACGATGTGTGAAAGATGCTTCAAATCACGCACTTCTACATCAATTATCAGGTCAAAGAATTCTTGGCTGCGGTTTGTAATCTTTAAGTTACTAATATTGCCACCGTTCTTGGCAATTACCATCGATAGTTCACCGAGGCTGCCTGGCGCATTGGTAACGGTAAGCTCGACACGGCCGACATGAACATCGTTCTTAGCGGCAGCCTCTTCCCATGATACATCGAGCCAGCGCTCGGAGGCGTCGGAAAACTCCTCCAAAGTATCGCAGTCGATGGTGTGAATCGTTACACCCCGTCCTTTGGTAATGATACCGACAATTCGGTCGCCTGGGATCGCGTGGCAGCAAGAGGCGAAATGGACCGCCATACCCGGAATGAGCCCTTTAATGGGCACCGGTTTGTCCGTGTCTTTCTTACGCTTTTTTGTTCTGGCCCTGGAAATTGGAACAACTTTCGCCCAGCGGCTGAGCTCTTTGTCTTTGACGCCGGGGAATGCCGCATCCAGAACCTCGCGGCTGGTGATATGTCCTGCGCCGACTTTGGCACAGAGATCGTCGACGCTGGTGACGCCAAACACCGGTACGACATCCGAGACCGCCTTGTCGGAGTAGGTATACCCCTCACTCTCGAAGGTTCGCTCAAGTATGGCATGCGCAAGATTGATGTACTCGTCGCGTTGGCGCAGACGGATAAAGCGCCTGATACAGGCTCGCGCCTTGCCGGTTACGACAAATTTTTCCCAGGTCGGCGACGGCGTTTGCGCCTTGGAGGTGATAATTTCAACTTGATCGCAGTTTTCCAGCTCAGAGTGAAGAGGCATGATCTTGCCGTTC
>JAQCKY010000544.1 GCA_027592155.1 Pseudomonadota bacterium | reverse complement strand
TGACGGCGATGCGGCCCTTCGATCCCCGCTATTGTGCAATCGAACGTGACGGCGAACTTGACGGCAACCCCGCCGTTGACGCGCAGATCAACTGCGTCGGGTTGGTGGCGCCGGTCATTAATCCGCTGGGTCGCTATCGCAACGCCCAAGAGCTTTTGGCCGGCGCCGATCCGCCTGACTGGGCTGGCCATATTCCCGACCGCCATGAAACCTATTGGGGAACCGGGGAAGCCATGGCGGAAGGCAGCCCGACGATGATCCTGGAGCGCGGCGAAAAGGTTGCCATGCCGCCGGCGATCTATATCCAGGGCCGGCCCGATGAGTTGCACCTCTACCACGATCCAGATGCGCCGGACGTTCCCGGTCTTGATGCCGAAGAATATGAACCGGAACGGTTCGTCCGCAATTACCGGCAGGCCGGTGGCGAGATCGATCTGGTCTATATCGAGACGCCCTTACGGCAGTCGCCGCTTCTCTACGCGCCCCTGACGCGGTTTTTCTGCAGCCATCTGTGACCGCGTAGGGTTATTCACAGGATCGGCTTTTCCAAGGAATTAACCTTGCGTGTCATTTCGGCGCATCTTAGCCTTCCTGTACGACCGTGACGTTCGCACCGGTGTGGCGGCGCGGCAACAGGGGAGAGCGGTGAATGACGACAGCGGCAGAAAGCAAAATTCTTACCCAGACCGGGCCCGGCACGCCGATGGGGGACCTCATGCGGCAGTACTGGATCCCGGCGGCAAAGTCGTCGGAATTGGTGGCCGATGGCGATCCCGTCAGGTTACTGCTGCTGCATGAAAAACTGATCGCGTTCCGCGATTCCTCCGGCCGGGTCGGCATCATGGATCACCGTTGCCCGCACCGTTGCGCGTCGCTGTTTTTCGGCCGTAACGAGGAAGACGGCATCCGTTGCGTCTATCTGGAAGTTCGACACCGAAGGCAACTGCCTCGACATGGCGAACGTCCCGCCCCATCAGGATTTCAAGCACAAGGTTCACGCCAAGGCCTACAAGACGGCCGAGCGTAACGGCCTGGTTTGGGTCTATATGGGCGATCAGACCAATGTGCCCGACTTGCCGCCGATCGAGGCGACGTTGATCCCCGAGGGCGAGATGACGATCGAATTCATCCAACGGGAGTGCAATTGGCTGCAAGGGCTCGAGGGCGATCTCGACACCTCGCATCTCGGCATCCTTCATTACGGCGGCATCAAGCAGGCATTCGGCGAGGGCGAGTCGAACCGGCATGCGCTCGACAACCGGCAGCCCGAATATGTCACGGCCGAAACCGAGACGGGTTACATGTACGCGGCGCATCGGCCGACCGAAAAAGAGGGCGAGACCTATTGGTGGCTTGCCCATTACTTGTTTCCGTTCTGGGCCTTGCCGCCGATCACGCCGATCGAGAAGAATTTTCTGCTGCGCGGCTATATCCCGATGGATGACACCCATTCCATGGTCTTGATCATGATCTATAAGAACGCCTATCCGTGGGATCGTTCCAAAGTCAATCAGCGGGCGCAGGGGGCGCACAACAATTACGAATTCCTGCCCAACACGACGGACTGGTATGGCCGCTGGCGGGTGCCGCCGAATGCCCGGAACGATTACCTGATCGACCGCGATATCCAACGGACGGAGAGCTTTACCGGGATCGACGGTGTCACCATGCAGGACCAGGCGGTGACCGAGAGCATGGAGCCGATTGTCGACCGGACGTTCGAACATCTGGCGCCGAGCGACATTGCCATCAACCGCACGCGGCGTCGCATCGTGGCGGCGGCCCGGGCTTTCGCCAAGGATGGCACGGCACCACCCTCGGCGCGCGATGCCTCGCTCTTTGCCGGCGTCCGCAGTGGCCAGTTCTATACCATGGGCAAAGCCGATTGGATCCAGGCGGCGCGCGATCACATCGAAGCGAACCCGCTCAACCTCGAGGACGCCCAAGCAGCGGAATGATGTCGGTGGAATCGCCGCGAAACGGAAATGGCGGAATCGCCGCGAAACGGAAATGGCG
This sequence comes from Pseudomonadota bacterium, assembly GCA_027592155.1. Taxonomy (GTDB): domain Bacteria; phylum Pseudomonadota; class Alphaproteobacteria; order Rhodospirillales; family UBA2165; genus JAQCKY01. The sequence goes on along the minus strand of JAQCKY010000544.1, from coordinate 813 downwards.
GAATCGCCCTCAAAGCGGAGCGTAGAGCCCTATGCGCTGAATGTCGCCTGGCGCCCCCCAACGAGGGAGGGGTCGTGCTCGGTCGTCGTTATTCACATCCAGTGATACCCGCTCAAACGTCGGAAAGCAGTGCGTCGGCGATTTTTTCGGCGCACATGATGGTCGGAATATTTGTGTTCGCGCGCGGCACGCAGGGAAAAATCGAGGCGTCGCACACGGTCAAACCGGCAACGCCATAGACCTGTCCGGAGGGATCGGTCACGGCCATCGGGTCATCGGGCGCCCCCATGCGGCAGGTGCCGGAGGGGTGCCAGCATCCGGTGACGCTGGTTCTGACGTAATCTTCCAATTGCTTATCGTCCCGCAGCAAGGTTTCCAGGCGAACCCCCTGGGTGATGATGTAGTCGATGGCCGCCCGCCGGACCGGCTCCGGCCCATCGAGAATGGTGGCGAGGATCGTCGTCAAAATCCGGTTCTTGGTATTCACCGTCCCGATACGCCGAACCCGTTCCGAATAGGAACTTGGAAACGGCGTGCTGGCGACTTCCTTGACAAGGGGATGGTTCAGATGGGCCGCCATTCGGCGTACGCCGTCCGCCATCCGCTCATAGTCGCGCCAGTCGGACAGCATGTCGAAATCGACGTCCGGCTCGGCGTCCGCGGCGGCCCCCGTCAACAACACCCGGCCGCGGGAATAGGACTTGTTGCACCACATCAGCAACGATCCCGTGCGGATACCGACGGGGTGCCAGGATGACTTGGCCGTCACCGATACATACATGTCATTGGCGCCGCAATCGGCGACGCCGGAGC
>JAQCKY010000543.1 GCA_027592155.1 Pseudomonadota bacterium | reverse complement strand
TGATGCGCGAATTGGCGCTCAATACGGTTTGCGAAGAGGCGGCCTGTCCTAATATCGGCGAATGCTGGGCCCAGAAACATGCGACGGTGATGATCCTGGGCGATACCTGTACGCGCGCCTGCGCCTTCTGCAACGTCAAAACCGGCAAACCGGCACCGCCGGACCCGTTAGAGCCGGAGAATGTCGGCATCATGGCCGTGCGGACCGGCCTCAAACATATGGTCATTACCTCCGTTGATAGGGACGATCTCGACGATGGCGGTGCGGCGCAGTTCATTGCCTGTATCGAACGGGTCCGGGAATTATCGCCAGGCACGACCATCGAAATCCTCACCCCCGATTTCCGGGACAAAGAGGGCGCGCGGGAAGCCGTTGCCGCGGCCGTTCCAGATGTCTTCAATCATAATCTTGAGACGGTGCCCCGGCTGTATCCGACGATCCGGCCCGGCGCCCGGTATTTTCATTCCCTAAAAATCCTGGACCGTGCGAAAGAAGTTTCTCCGGAGATCTTTACGAAGTCCGGGATCATGGTCGGGCTCGGCGAGGAACGCCAGGAAGTGCTCCAGGTGATGGATGATCTTCGCTCCGCCAATGTGGACTTCCTGACCATCGGGCAGTATCTGCAACCGACGCCGCGTCATGCGCCGATTGACCGCTATGTCACACCCGATGAGTTCGAAGAATATTCCAAACTTGCAACGGCAAAAGGGTTTCTGAAGGTGTCGGCGACACCGCTCACGCGATCGTCTTATCACGCGGACGAAGACTTTCAGGTGATGCGGGCCGCCCGCCAGGCACAACTCGCCAAATAAACGCGTGACAAGAGCAGCGAAAGGATCCGGCGATGAAAAGTGAAAAGATGATCGCCTACGGGGAGGCGCTGCAAACCGTCGAAGAAGAAAATCCCGTCCCACAAGGAACGGAGGTTTTGGTCCGCATTTCCCATTGCGGCGTGTGCCATAGCGACGTTCATGTCCATGAAGGCTATTTTGCCCTCGCCGGTGACCAGAAACTCGACGTGACCGGCAATCGCGAATTGCCCTTCACTATGGGGCATGAAATCCAGGGAGAAGTCGCCGCCCTCGGCCCTGACGCTACCGGAATAACGGTCGGTGAGAAATGTCTCATATTTCCCTGGATCGGATGCGGCAAATGCGGCGCCTGCGAGCGGGGATATGAAAACCACTGCGAGGATACCCGCAATATCGGCCTTAATATCGCCGGTGGGTTCAGCGACTACGTTATCGTTCCCCATGCCCGCTATCTGCTCGATCCCGCCGGCATCCCGGACGGCCTTGCGGCGACCTATATGTGTTCGGGTCTGACGGCGTATTCCGCCGTCAAAAATGTCGGCAAGACGGGGAAGGGGGATCCGGTTCTCATTCTCGGGCTCGGCGGCGTCGGTTTGATCGGCCTCCAGGTTGCCAAAGCGTTGCTCGATGGCCCGGTCTATGCCGTCGATCTCGATAACCGCAAGCTTGCCGCCGCAACGGAAATGGGTGCCGATGGCGTCTTCAATTCGGGCGACGGCGATGTCCATAAAGCGATCTTCAAAGCGACCGGCGGCATCTATTCCGTGGTCGATTTTGTCGGATCGGAGGCGATGGCAAAACTGGCACTTCGGGTGATACGGCGCGGCGGAAAATATGTGCTGGTGGGTTTGTTCGGTGGCGGTTTTTCAATGCCGACCGCGATGTTCCCGCTCAGGGCGATCTCCGTGATCGGGTCCTTAACCGGCACACTCGAAGAGGCAAAGGAAGTGCTGGAACTTGCCCGCGGCGGAAAAATAGCGCCCATTCCCATTGAAGAGCGGCCCATGGATCAGGCCAGTCAATCGCTTCAGGATTTGCGCGACGGGGCCATCGTCGGGCGGGTGGTGTTGACGCCGTGAGCCGCGACCCGAGACAGAGCTAAGACCAGATGCCGACACATGCGGAAGAACGCCTCATCCCCCACCGGCCGGAGGAGATGTACGCTCTGGTAGCCGATATAGAGCGCTACCCCGAATTTCTGCCCTGGTGCGTCGGGACCCGTATCCGCTCCCGTGAAGGAAATGTCCTCATCGCCGATATGGTGATCGGCTATAAAATGTTCCGGGAGCGGTTTACCTCCGAGGTCACCTTGGATCCCACCGACCGCATCGACGTCACCTATTCGGACGGGCCGTTTCGTTATCTGAACAATCACTGGAAGTTCCTGCCCGCCGAAAACGGACATTGCCTTGTCGACTTCTATGTTGATTTTGAGTTCCGCTCGCGTTTGCTTCAAAAGATGATCGGCGTTGTTTTCAATGAGGCCGTCAAAATCATGGTCCATGCCTTCGAGAAACGGGCGGATGCTATTTATGGCAAGGGGTCATTGGAAAAACCGGTTGAGGCCAAAGAAAACCCATAGAACGGCGCCGCAATTATTGGCGCAATGGGCGATGATGGGCACCCAAAGATTTTCATATCGCTCATACAGCCACGCCAATATCATCCCGACAATGGTCGCGAATATAATGACCAACGGCTCGAGATGAACGAGGCCGAAGGGCAAGGCGCTAATCAGTGCCGATGCCGAGAACCCCCAACGGCGGCGTAACCAACTAAACACAACGCCCCTGAACAGCACCTCCTCGGCAATCGGCGCCAGGATGGCGACGATGGGTAAAAGGACGAGCAATTCCACGACACTGCCGCTCGCCATCCCGAAACGCTGTGGTGCATAGGGCAGCTCAAATCGAGCCGCTGTATTGACGAGTGCGAAGCCCAATAGGGTGAGCACGACCATCGTTATGAGTGCCGCACCGATGCCCGACCAGCGCATGGGCCGGAGGCCAAAAATGCTCCAA
>JAQCKY010000542.1 GCA_027592155.1 Pseudomonadota bacterium | reverse complement strand
CCCGCCGCTCGACGCACCGGTGATACCGACCCGATCGGGATCCAGCCGCAGGTCGCCCGCGCCGGCCTTCAACCAGCGGATCGCATAATTGATATCGGCCAACGACGTCGGGTAGCCGTGGGTGCCTTGGCGAAATTCCAACGCCGCGACGGCGAGACCATCGCCCACCATAATCTCGTCCCGCATCTTGCCGGACATTCGGTCGCTGCCGTTCCAGGCACCGCCGTGCAGATCGATGACGATCGGAAAGGGGCCGTCGCCGGCGGGCCGAAACAGACGCAGCAGCAGCGCCTCATCGCCGTGGCGAAGATACTCGATATCTTCGACCCTAAAATTCTCGCTCGCCGTCTCTGTTATCATCATATTCATTCCTGTTTCCGGCGCCAGATTGTCCCGTTTCAGCCTGCGCAAAGCGGACCTTAATTTAACCGCGCGCGAGAGACCGCTCCTGGCCAGCGGCCGACCTTGCGCTTGCTGACCGAGTCTTACTCTTGTGCGACCATCTTATAGACTTCCCGCCAAAACCGCGATCCGTTACCGCGCGACCCGTTTCTGAGTTACAGTCCCGGAAATTTTCAGGCATATATCAGCTCAGGGCATGTTCCCTGTTTAGACCGCTGGGACCAAGTTGATCAATCAGCCCTTCTCACTCATCGATTCACGTTTTACCGCCATCCTCGCGGCAACCCTGGCGCAGTCCCTCGGGGCGTGGGGCATGTTCGTCTATACCGCCGGGGCTTCAGCGATCGCCACCGATCTGGGAATCTCCGCGACTTATATCGGCTACCAGATCGGTCTCGCCTATTTTGCCGCGACGCTGTGCACCTTGATTTCCGGCAGCATTACGCGCCGCAAGGGCGCGGTTCAGGTCCTTGCCCTGGCCATGGCCCTGCTCGCCGTCGGCGCCTCGGTGACGACCCTATGGCAGCTCGTCGGCATGTTTATCGGATCGGTGATCATGGGCATCGGATTCGGGCTTATACCGGCGTCCACCTCGCAGCTGCTGATCGCGGTGACGGAGGAAAATAAGCGCGCCCTGATATTTTCCATCAAGCAGGCCGGCATTCCGATCGGTGGAGTGATGTCGGCATTGACCACGCCCTATTTTGCCGAGGTGTGGGGCTGGCGGGCGGCAGGATATGCCGTAAGCCTCAGCTGTCTCGGGATATTCTTGTTTCTCATTCTCAATCGGCAACGGTGGGTCGTCGAGGAACATACCAACGCCCCGATATCGCTGAACCCGCTCCTTCCTCTTCTCGCGGTTCGCAGCACTCGGCGTCTGAGGGCGCTGGTTAACATGTCACTTTTCTATGTCGGCATACAGATCGTTTGGATGACCTTTTTAAGCCCGTTCTTCGTCGAGGATCTGAAACTATCCCTCGTCGAGGCCGGGTATTTCCTTGCGATCGCCCAGTTTACCGGGATCGCCGGACGTATTTTCTGGGGCTGGCTCTCGGATCGCCTGCAGGACAATTTCACCGCCATGGTCTTGCTTGGCTGGGTCATGACAGCCTGCTGCGGCGCGGCCTATTTCCTCAGTGCCGATACGTCATTCGTCCTGCTGGCGCTGCTCTGCTTCCTGATCGGATTTTCGGCCATCAGTTGGAACGGCGTGTTCCACGCGGCGCTGATTGAGGTGTCGCCCCCCGGAGAGACCGTTCAGGTCGTCGCGGGGATGGCCTTTTACGTCTATATCGCGATGTTCGTCTGGCCATCGCTCTTTGCCCTCCTGATTGAATGGAGCGGCAGCTATTCAATCCCGATCGCGTCGCTTGTCCTGGTTACGCTCGCCGGCGTCAATTTTGCGTGGCAGGCAAAAACGCGGCGCTGATGCCCACAAGGGGTGAAGCGGACATTGTCCGGGGGCCGGGAGCCCCTAGTCCGACTTTTCCATCCGGTAGTATCTCGCGAACTGCATGAGGAATTCGTCGGTCATGGTAAAGAGGATCGTATCCTCTTCGGCGCGGTGCTCAATCCAATTCCAGGTCGGCCCCACGAACGTATCGCCCCGGGACCAGTCGATCTCGGTCCCACCGATGATGCTGGTGCCGGAGCCCATCATGGGACTGAACACCGCATTGGCCGAATGACGATATCTGCGCGTGCTTTGGCCCGCCTCCAGCCTTTCGACAAAAATACCGATTGTCGGCATTTCCTCGGCCTCCAACCGCACCCGGCGGCCGAAACAGCCCTCGGGGTCGGCCTCTGCCGCTTCGACCCGTCGTTGAGTGGTCTCCCAGGTAAAGCGGTAGGGAGAGTCGGGCGTGACCCGTTCAATCTTCTCAAACTCATCCGGATGCTCTTCGAAGAACATCGGTTCCAGCATATGGGTTAAGGGCACATCGAGACCGTCCAGCCAATAGGCGGGGCTGTCTCCGTCATGGCCGTGGCTGTGCCAACTCCAGCCCGGGGTCAATACGATGTCGCCGGTCTCCATGGGATGTTTCTCGCCGTCGACCACCGAATAGGCGCCTTCGCTTTCGATAATCACGCGGAGCGCATGGGGCGCATGGCGGTGAGAGCGGGCTTTCTCCCCGGGCAGGATCATCTGATAGGCATTGATCAGGGTTTTCGTCGTTGCGATATCGTTCCCTTCCACCGGATTGACCAGAGCCAGATTGCGCCGTTCGGCGAACTCCGTACTAATCAGCCGACCGGCAGAATCCAACGCTTCCCGGCACTCCTGGTAGCGCCAATGGGCCGGCGTGAAGGACGTATGCGGTTCGAACCACAGGATCGGTTGCTTTCGGTCAATCCATCCCGGCGTCATATTCATGGGTGTCAACGCCTGGTACAAATCGTCCAACGACGCCGCTTCGCGCAATGCATCCGTCAG
>JAQCKY010000541.1 GCA_027592155.1 Pseudomonadota bacterium | reverse complement strand
TCGTTCATCGCGCCGACGCCGATGTCGCCGGAATGACCATAGAGAAGGTCCAGCCCGGATAGGGTGCCGAGAGATACCCCGTTCAGGCTTCCCGTCAATGTGCCCGCCACACCGTCGTATACCATCGTCACCACATAGGTCGTGTCAGCCGTCACCGCCCCGCTGACAAAGCTGGGACCCCAGGCCGTCTCCGCGAGGTTCCATCGCCTATATGCAACGTCCCGTTATCGATATAGGCATTCAGGCCCCGGAGATTGCCGCCCTGTTCGTAGAGCACCTGACGCGACGTCACGTCCGAGCCAGTCTCAAAGCTGATCACCATGGACTTGCCGTCATACGGCCCACCCGTGCTCAGGGAGGTGGAATCAGCGATCGCCAATACGTCATTCGATACACACCCCTGTGGAATACGGGGATAGCTAGTGCATGCATTGCGCTAGACGTTATCGGCGCTTGTTTTTTGTAAATTTGATTTCCGAAGGTTGCCGCTTAACGGGGCGATTTGTTCGATTATGTTCACAGTCTACGGGGTAGTTATGGGGCATAGGCAACGCATTGTGGCACTTCCTTCCCCCCTCCCTCCCAACGGTGAGACCAAGATAGTGAGAGGAAATCTCACTGCCGGAGAGGTAGAACTCCCACATCTGGCAGTACCGATCATCATAGATTTCTGAAATCTAGGTCGGTATCCGACACTTAATCGCCGCGCAATTTGTCGAAGCGGCTCTATTTGCGGCGGTGCGAAGTGGATCAATGTTTAGATGGGTATCTGGCACGCATCTGTCTGTTTTGTGCCGAGCCCGCCTCGTTCTCGGCAACTATTAGCATCGATATCCTATGCTTGACTGGATGAGGGTCTCCGAAAGAGAAGCTCTCGGACATATAAATGATTACGCTCAACCACCTGGTAAGATATGGCGCTGACGATAATTGTCAGTATCACAACTAACCAGCCAGAATACATCAATGCTAGATCAAATTTTTCGGTAACCAGCTTTCCCACGGCATTGATCACGACGGAGTGCCAAAGATAAATTCTAAAGCTGATTAGGCCAATAAACCTCAAGTTGGGTGCGAAAATATTCGACGGGCAAGCCCTTGGCCGTGCAATGTGCCTATTACAACCTCGCCCCAAAGAAGGGCGTACATCAAAGAATCCCGGCTGAAGTGGTCGCGGGGAATGCTCGTGCCGGTCAATTCGCTGTATATTATTGGTACGGTTCCAGGTAGGCGTTCTTGCGAAGAATCATGAGGGTGAGGATACGGATCCCGGATGGGATATGGATGTAATTCCGATTGTCAGCCTTCTTCGATGGAGATAGTGTTCCATGAGTTTAATGATCGTTGATCTCGGCTATGTCGGTCTCATAATTTCTTAGCTGGCTGGAGGGGCACTATAGACCGATAATCTTCGAACCCGGCCCGGCCTCACCTTACCAACAACTGCAAAGAGTTACCGATGCCCGTTCCTCCTGAAATGGACAACTATGTTCGAACGGGTCGTAAATCTGTCGATGGCTGGTTGACGGAACTAGATGCCCGGATCATTGCCGAGATAGTGGTCGGCCAGCGAGAGCGCGGTGAGGTCGGCTGTGTCGGCGAGATCGGAGTCCATCACGGCAAGCTACTTCTGCTACTACATCTGTCCATTACTGCAGAGGAGAGAACATTTGCCGCCGACCTGTTCGAATATCAGGATCAAAATGTCGACCGATCTGGCCTTGGCGATAAAGAGCGGTTTTTGCAGAACATTCGAAAATATACCGTCGGAACGGATAGGATTGATATTTTCGAAGGTAATTCTGCCGATCTTTCCTGGGCAAATATCCAGGAAAAGACTGGCCAATCCTGCCGATTCTTCAGTGTCGACGGCGGCCACACCAGTGCACTTACAGCCAACGACTTGACCATTGCATATGATTCTCTGAGCGACACAGGTGTTATCTGCCTCGACGACTACTTCAACAAAGAGTTCGCCGATGTCTCGGTTGGACTGAACCATTTCATGAGTACGATCGAGGACAATGAGATCTCGCCTTTCGGTATCTCCGACAACAAAGTACTACTCTGCCGTTCCGCTCATCGCCTGGACTACATCGAACGGCTTCGAACATCGATACCGGACTCGTTTCACGTAAAGGACACAGAATTTTTCGGCCACCAAACCCCGATGTTCCGAACGCCGCGGGGGTTTTACGACCGGATCAAGCAGTCCACGGTCGCAAAGCGCCTACGCTATCATCCGGCAGGGGAGGCGCTCAAGCCCTATGTGCGGCGTGTTTTCAACAAAAATTAATCTCAATCCGTGCCGTTAAAACGCCGTTAGTTGCGACGCCAAATGAGCATGGAATGACTGAGTGGGTCAAAATCCGCTGTCATCAATTGTGACCGCTCATGAATGGGTTACGCGCCAAAGCAGCCTGGTATTTCGGGCGGAGTACAGGTGAGAGCAGTGTCGGCGAAAGTAACCGCAGCTAGCATGAAAACTAAAATTCCCCCCAGTCGCTGAAGCATCTGACCTTACCTGATTTACCAGTTTTCTTACCAATGCGGCGATGGGCGCTGGGTGCGTATCCACACGAATTTTGAACATCACCGGGATGGGATTCTTAGTATCCTCGGTTGTGACAGTGACCGCGGTGCGGTCGCCGCGGCGTTGGCGGGATGGGAGGCCGAAGCCTTTGAGACGGCGGTCTCGGACGCCGGGTTTTTGGCGGCGATGATGCGGACGCCAGAGGAATGGCAAGCGCATGCCCAAGGACAGGCCGTGGCGGCACTGCCGTTGGTCAGCTTTGAAAAGCTTAGCGACGATCAAACACAACCGGAACCTTCTCGAA
>JAQCKY010000540.1 GCA_027592155.1 Pseudomonadota bacterium | reverse complement strand
GATGCTCGACATGCAGGGACGGTTAACATCCCAGCCATCGCCCTGACCGGAATGGATGACGGCAAAATACTCTCGCGAAATATTCTGAAAACCCAGCGGATAAGACGACCGGTATTTCTGTCCCTTATTGAGATTGAGATCGATGGTGGTCGTCTCGCCATCATATGAAAATTCAAAGACATTCACGGCCATCCGGCGGACGAAGACCCCGTTCCTGATCTCCGTCGGCGTGTGCTGTATGACGATATTGTCGAGGAGTTCCTCGGTATTCAGGATCTCGCCAAAGGCAAAGCGCAACTTCATGCGCATGATGAGATCGGCATTTTCTTCCGACTCACCCGCGGCGAGAATTTCCTCTTTCGAGGTGAGGCCGTAATTGCCCCGGTAGATGTATCGCATCTGTGCCGTGATCTGTTCTTCACTACCGATCAATAACGGCTTCACTCCGGTATTATTGGGATGATCGGGCAGGATCATGCCCTGGCGATAGAGCATCTGAAGAACGGGGAACTCCGCAAGATTACAAAATGCGCCGTTTTGAATTGGGACATCCGAGAGCAGAATTACATTCGGGCCGGTTTCGTAATCCACCCCATTCTTGCGGACGGATTGGATAAGTCCCCGCTGCATAAGATGTTTGATGCCGTCCTCTGGACAACCACAGAGGATCGAGACACCTGCTTCCTCGATCTCAACCCAGTAAACCCCTGGGAAACTTTGGTCTTCTTCAGCTTTTCCAAGTTGTGCCTCTCCGCCTAGAGCTCGATACTGGCGAGATAAACCGTCCAACCTCAATAGCCACAAGCCCCTCTTTTGCCGGGGTATACCCTAGGGTATCGGCGAATGGCGGGTATCGCCATACATTAGTCCCTGGCCAACGGAGCATTTCCGCAGCAAATACGGTGTTTATTGGTTTCCCCAAGCGTCTAAGCCACATCGTTAGTTGAGCGGTCGGTGGCGTCAGCTAAATTTAGTGGATGACATAAACCAAATTCCGGTGCATGCCGCTCGACTTCTCCACTATGATACCCCACGTTCCCGCTCCTCCGTTCTGGAGGTGTATCTGTAGTATATGACTGGTTTACCCTTCGTATATATGTGATGGCCATCACAGGCATGCAATATGTTTAAATTTCTCACTTTTTTTATTCTGTTGGCGCTCGGCGCCTGCGCGGCCGGAAATCCAGAATTAAACGGATTCGAGGAGAAGGCCAATCAAGGCGATGCCAAAGCCGCCTTCTCTCTCGGCCACGCGTATTTTTGGGGTCAAGGTGTCGCTAAAGACCATGCTAAGGCTGCTAAATGGTGGCAGGTCGCAGCTCAGCGTGACGACGCGCAGGCAATGGCGAACCTCGGCGATATGTACGCAAATGGGCTTGGCGTCACCAAAAACATCCAGCGCAGCGCAGAGTGGTATAAGCGCGGTGCAAATGGCGGCAATTCCATCGCCCAATTTCGCTTGGGCTCCGGTTATGCAAAGGGGATCGGCGTTCCCCGGGATGATGTCTCGGCCTATATGTGGCTGATTCTCGCGCTAGACGGTAATCTGAGCGACGCGGACCGGCGGCACGCGTTTCGCGACCGGGACCGCGTTATCACCGAACTAACACCGCAACAGCGTCTGGAAAGCGAACGGCGCGCTCGCGAATGGCGTACCGGACGACAATAGAACAAAAACATGCGTCGTTCGGGTCGAGAGAATCTCAGTTCGATGCAGGCGCGGCCTGAATTGTTGCGTTTGGAACAAATAATTTCTGCCCGGAAACCGTAAAGGCGCCAATTGACGCCTGGCCCGATTTAGACGTCAGCCAAGAAACAAATCGCTCTGCTTCCTTATGTTTGACGTGGGCGTGACGCGCTGGGTTCACAGCGATGACCCCGTATTGATTGAACAGACGCGAATCACCGCTCAAGACCAATTTCAAATCCCGCTTATTGTTGAAACTGATCCAGGTGGCCCGATCAGACAGAACATAGGCGTCCTGCGCCGCGGCAATATTCAGCGTCGCGCCCATCCCGGCGCCGACTTCCCGATACCAGGTGCCGCTCGCGGCGCCGATATTGATTCCGGCAATGCGCCAGAGATCTACTTCTTTTTTGTGGGTGCCGCTTTCATCGCCCCGAGATACGAATGACGCGCGGACGGTCGCAATCTTTTTGAGAGCCGCCACGACGTCCTTACCACCGGCAACCCGGGCGGAGTCATTGGCCGCGCCGATCAAGACAAAATCATTGTACATGACGTTGTAGCGTTTCACCCCGTATCCGGCCGCGACAAATTTTTCTTCGGAGGGGCGGTGGTGAACCAGCAATACATCGGCATCACCCCGCTCGGCCAGGCGAATGGCCTGCCCGGTTCCGACCGCGATGACGCGGACGCTTATTCCCGTTTCTGCTTTGAATCGCGGGAGCAATTGTGAAAACAGGCCGGAATTTTCGGTCGATGTCGTAGACGCCAGCGTGATTTCGCTACTTTGCACCATTGCGGTTGCGCCGAGCCATAGGCCGGCCATGAATCCTGTCATCAAGATACGAAAAATCTTTCCGCCTGTCGCTACCATGTTAGTTCTCCGTCCAAGAATGCCTGCGCGTCACTGCTGGCTGGCTTATCAAAAAATTTACCGGCCGGCGCATGCTCGGCGACCCGGCCCCGGTACATGAATATTATTTCATTCGCCAACCGACGGGCTTGTCGGAGGTCCTGTGTTGTCATGATGACCGTGGTGCCGCCATCGTGTATTTCGCGAACGATATTTTCAACCGCCTGGGTTGCATTGAGATCCAGGTATGCGGTTGGCTCATCCAAGAATAGGACCTCAGGATCCAAGGCCCAGGCCCG
>JAQCKY010000539.1 GCA_027592155.1 Pseudomonadota bacterium | reverse complement strand
GACTCCGTCGACCATCGTCACCACGTTGTTCAACCGGCACCGCCTGACGAGGGCGATTTCGTTTTGAATGCTTTTTATGATGGGGCCGGGGTCGGCGAGGCCCGTCGTCTCGATCAGGATGCGGGAAAATTCCGGGATCTGGTTGTTTTCAACCTTGGCGAAAAGGTCGTTGATGGTATCGATCAGGTCGCCTCGGATGGAGCAGCAGATGCAGCCGTTCTCAAGCAGGAGGGTGTTTTCAACGGCTGTTTCGACAAGCTGATTATCGAGACCGATCTCGCCGAACTCATTGATGATCAGGGCCGTCTTGTCCATGCCGGGTTGCGCAACCAGGTGGCCGATCAAGGTGGTCTTTCCGCTGCCAAGAAACCCCGTGATGACGGAGACCGGGATTCTATTCGGAGTTGCTTCGGTTGAGGGAGTTGTCACGTTGGTTGGCCTAAATTTCGTTTGAGCGTTTGCAAATCGGAATATTCATCCGGATACTCCCGGCAACAATTTGTAGCAGGATTAGGGAAGACATGTCTGAAACACTATCAAAAAACATGACGCTTATCGACCACAACACCCTGGGGGGATTCGGTGGGGTCGGTGAGGGCATGGCCCTTCAGGTCACCAATAAGGGCAGACGTATTCTGTGGATTGCCCACGAAGGCCCGCCGAAAAACTTTTCCGGCGTGGACGTCACGGACCCGAAAAACACCAAGGTCATTTGCCAGACAGAACTTCCGCACCAAAACATGCGCTCCAATTCCCTTGAAGTCACCGGCGATATTCTCGCCGTTGCCTACCAGGTATATGAGTTGGGATTGGAGCCTGCCGGTTTTGAGCTCTTCGATGTGAGCGATCCGGAGAATCCGAAATCCATCAGCACATATTCGACCGCGGGACCCCATTCGCGGGGTACTCACTGTCTCTGGTATGTTGATGGTGAATATGTCCACCTGGCCAGCGGAACGCCGGACCTCGTTCCCCGCCATCCCCGCGACGATCAAATTTATCAGATCATCGATGTGCGTAATCCCAGCAAGCCCGAGGAAGTAGGGCGCTGGTGGTATCCGGGAACCATGGAGGGGGATGACGCCCCGCCGCCGGAACGGATTATTCCGGAACCGTTGGATCAACTCCGCGGCGGCGATGCCTTTAGATTGCACAACGCCAATGTCTATCCCGAGCATCCCGACCGCGCCTATTTGGGCTATATCGACGGCGGCGCCTTTATCTTGGACATCTCCGACAAATCAAAGCCGGAAGTCGTCTCCCATTGGTCGCCCCACAATCCTTATCCTGGATTTACCCATACGGTGATGCCGCTCTTCGATCGCGGGCTTTTGGTCGTTTCCGACGAATGCATCAAGGACGACGCCGAAGACTGGCCGAAATTGACCTGGGTCATCGATGCGCGGAACGAGAAGAACCTGGTCCCGATCAGTACTTTGCCGTTGCCGCCCGTCGAGGAGTTCGGGCATAAAGGTGGACGGTTTGGATCTCACAATCTGCACGAAAATCGCCCCGGCCCCTCTTTCCGGAGCGAAGAGATCATCGTCGGCGCCTTCTTTAACGCCGGCATCCGTGTCTACAATTTGAAAAACCCCTACCAGCCGGAACTCATCGCCTATTTTGTTCCGCCGGGGCCGGAAAATTCCCGTGTGCCGACCATCCAAATGAACGAGGTCTATGTCGACGAAAACGGCATCGTCTATGCGGGCGATCGTTGGGCGGGCGGCCTCTATGTCATGGAGATGGATATATAGAAACGCCTGCTCGTACGCTTGTTGTCTATGGCTTGGTGATAAATCCGGCGACGGTTTTCGCCGAGCTGCAGACCCTGGCGGCCGGCGCGAATGTCTCGCTGTCCGGGCGGCACGCCCTGATTTCGGAAGATACTCCCGCCGTGCGACTGAGCAGCGCGGGATGGATCGATCTGACGCCGGCTGGCCTCATCGATGTCACCTCGACCGAGCTGCTCTATGGCCTCGCCCTCGAAAAAATCATGACGCGGATCTCACCGTTTTCGAAGTGGGTCCGGCTTTTTGTCGAGCGCTATTTCGCGTTCATGGCGGCGCGGATTACGTCGCTGGACCAACCGGACCCCACCTCGGAAATCTACACCCGCGAAGACTGGATATTTTCAACCTGGCTGCCGTTACCCCATGCCCAGATCCTGCTCCCGCCCGAGTCCGGTCAGGACGAGCCGGCCTTCGCGGAATTCGATATGGCCTTTTGGACGGGCAACCGGCTGGTATGCGTCCTGCTGGCGCAGTCGGGCATGATGTTGAAATCCAAACGGGACAAGATTTCTCGGTTGGAACATTCCCATCCGCAGCTTCAAATCGTCTCAGTTCCCCGCGAGGCGGTTTCTGATGCCAAGCCCGACTTTCCGGGAGACTTATTCGGTGAGGATTTCATAAACTTTTGGCGCGATCTTGAACTCCCGCAAGGCCCCAGCCCTTCCCCCGTATTGGCCTCAGCGTTCTAAGACGTTCGCGGCGGCACGCTCTTCTCTCGATTGGTTGATGTCCATCAAGGCGTGCCCGGTGAACCCGGCGCATGGTGACCGCTACCTGTAAATCCTCATTCGGGGTTTGGGTTTGGCGGAGAATTGTGACGGGGAGGCCGGACGATGTTGACACGTGAAGCGGTGATTGAAATTACAGGTGAGATCGAGGATTGGAAGATTGCGCAAATCCTTTCCGAGTCGCCAAGCGCCGAGGAACTCCTCGAGGCTCATACCGGTGTCATCGAGCAAGGCGACCTGGAGGCGGAAACCGGGAGACGCTTAAACTAGCGCTGGAGGCATCAGGCTGCGACCAAGCCAAGGTCATCCACAAGCCCAGGCTGCT
>JAQCKY010000538.1 GCA_027592155.1 Pseudomonadota bacterium | reverse complement strand
GAATCCCAAAAATGATTCAGTCAAACTCAAAACCGCTCTAGTGTTCCTCGATTTCGGTCCGCACCATTTCGCCGACCAATTCTCTAAACGATATCGTATCCTTCCACCCCAGCCGGTGGCGGGCCTTGGAAGAATCACCCGTCAAGGTGTCGATCTCGGTTGGCCTGAAGTATCGAGCGTCAATTTTTAGTAGTACCTGGCCCGTCTGGACGTCAGTGGCGTATTCGTCCAAGCCGTCGCCGTGCCAACTAAGTGTCTTACCGCTCTCTTGATATGCGAGATTTACAAACTCACGCACCGAGTGAGATTCTCCGGTGGCCAAAACATAGTCATCGGGTTCATCTTGTTGCAGCATTCGCCACATGCCATCTACATAATCTGCCGCGTGGCCCCAATCCCTTTTGGCGTCCAGGTTGCCGAGATATAAAATGTCTTCTTTTCCATGGTAATGGGCCGCGACGGCGCGTGCGATCTTGCGGGTGACGAAAGTTTCCCCCCGGAGCGGGCTTTCATGATTAAAGAGAATCCCGTTCGATGCATGCATTCCGTAGGCTTCGCGGTAATTAACCGTGGCCCAGTAGGCGAAAAGCTTCGCCACACCATAGGGACTTCTGGGGCGAAACGGCGTGGTCTCGGTCTGCGGGCTTTCGTCCGCATTGCCATACATCTCTGATGTCGACGCCTGATAAAAACGGGTATGGCCCGCCATATCCAATATGCGGATGCATTCGAGCATCCGAAGCGGCCCCAAAGCGTCGGCATTGGCAGTGTATTCAGGTGTTTCAAAACTGACTTGCACGTGGCTTTGGGCTGCCAAATTATATATCTCGCTTGGCCTAATTCGTTGAACGAGCCGGATCAGGTTTGTGGAATCCGTCATATCCCCGAAATGCAGGAAAAAGCCGACGTCTTTTTCATGCAGATCCCGGTAGAAGTGGTCGATGCGGCCGGTATTGAAGGAAGACGACCGGCGCTTGATACCGTGTACTTCGTATCCCTTGTCGATCAAAAATTTTGCTAAATAGGCGCCGTCTTGGCCCGTAACACCGGTGATCAGTGCGATCGGATTTGCCATCTTACGTTCTTAGCACGTTCATCGTAGATCGATTCCAAATTCGACTATTGGCCAATTCATTTGTTCCGGAGGTGTGTTAAGAGTCTCCGGGCGATCGGGATGGGCGGCCAATGGAATGATAGGTAAATCCGGCATTCACCATATCGTCGGGATTATAGATGTTCCGTAAGTCGATCATGCAGGGAACCGTCATCAACGATTTAGCGCGGTCAAGATTTATCGAGCGGAACAAATTCCACTCGGTAACAATTACAACCGCGTGGGCATCGCCAAGCGTGCTGTAAATATCTTTGCACCAAGTCACGCCGTCCAAGAGCTTCCGGGCTTCGTCCATGCCTTCTGGGTCGAATACGCGCACATCGGCGCCTGCTTCGACCAGCCTGGGCACAATTGCGAGGCTGGGTGAATCTCTCATGTCGTCGGTATTTTGCTTGAAGGTCAGGCCTAGAACGGCAATCGACCGACCCTCAACGGAGCCACCGCAGGCTTCAATAACCTTATCCGCCATTTTCAGTTTGCGGTTCGCATTTGCCGCGACGACCGATTCTACAATGGTCATTGGCTTTTTGAAATCTTGAGCGGTCTTGACCAGCGCTTCGGTATCTTTAGGAAAGCAGGAGCCGCCATATCCGGGCCCTGGGTGGAGGAACTTTCCGCCAATTCGACCGTCCAGGCCAATTCCCTTTGCCACGTCCTGCACATCGGCACCGACCGCTTCACACAGGTCGGCGATCTGATTGATAAAGGTAATTTTCGTCGCGAGGAACGTGTTTGCGGCGTATTTTATGAGCTCCGCAGTCCGGCGCTCGGTGAACAAGATGGGCGTCTCGTGCAGAAAAAGTGGCCTGTATAGTTCGCGTATTATCTCACGTGCCTTACCGTCTGCACCGCCGATAACCACTCTATCCGGATGGGTAAAGTTGACGATGGCCGACCCTTCTTGGAGGAACTCCGGATTGGATACCACGGCGAATTCCGCATCCGGGCGGGCCTCACGAATTAATCGCTCCACTTCATCGCCGGTTCCAACGGGGACCGTCGATTTGGTAACGACGACGGTGAAACCGTCCAGCACGCGGGCAATTTCCTCGGCCGCAGCGTACACATATGAGAGATCGGCATGGCCATCGCCACGGCGGCTCGGTGTACCAACGGCAATGAAAACGGCGTCGCAGCTTGGCACGGTGTCGGCCAAATTCGTCGTGAAGGACAGCAGCCCGGCTTTTACGCTCTTGTCGACAAGGGCATCAAGGCCAGGTTCATATATTGGAATGACGCCGTTTTTCAGGGCCGAGATTTTGCTCTCATCGGTATCGACGCAGACCACCTCGATACCAAACTCAGAAAAACAGGCGCCGGTAACGAGGCCGACATAGCCCGTTCCGATCATGGCAATACGCATTCTGCCGATAACTCCTAATGGCGAAAACAGTGTGCCGTTGAGGGTCGGCAACTACCCAGTGGAATGTCGTTACGAATTGGTCGAAATGCAACACCCAAATTGAAAGGGCCTACGCCTGCAGAGCCAAACGTCTACCGTCTGCTCTCGATGCGGCCGAGGCGGTCGGATTTCCCCGCATATTGGTATGTGACAAACTTCTTGGTTGGACGCTCGACCAATTGGCGTTTGCCATGTCGACTTTCGGCTCTGTACCGAACTATTTGCGCCCTTTTGGCGCGGTTTTCTGAATCCATTTCAACAATTTTGGCACCGTGACGGGTGAAGCGTTCGGTCTTCCCTGCCCGTGTACGATTCCAGCCCACCAGGTTTCCTATTCCGTCGTACTGGTAATCGTCGC
>JAQCKY010000537.1 GCA_027592155.1 Pseudomonadota bacterium | reverse complement strand
CCAAGCCTCACTTCATGCGGTTCTCCAAACAATCCTCCCCCCCGAAACGATTGACCGCAATTCTATATTCGCCCCGCCAAACGAAGCCCTATGGCGCGATCGGCTGGGTAGCGGGCTGGAACCGGGGTAGGGCTACTCTCAGCGCTGACGCATGGTCGGCAGAGAGGCGACTGTTGTTTCAATTCCATACCACTAAAAACCGCTGGAAATGTAAGGCTCTCCCTATATGATACCAACACGCGCTGACTTTCCCGATTTCATAAACCGATCTGAAATTTCTCCCGTGAAGCGGTCGACGGTTAGGACAAGTAGTGCCCTGTACACAGACCGTACGAAAGTCAGCTAGACATCCCATGGACATTGACCGCAACCCTCAGATTTCCGAACTAAATAAGGCAGATACCGAAGGCCTGGATGTGCGGAAAATTAGCATCATTGTTCCTGTTTACAATGAACACAAAACCATCATCGAATTGCTGGAGAGCGTGGAGACCCAGAAAATCGAGGGCATCGATTTAGAGGTGATTGTTATCGATGATGGATCGAGTGACAACACGGTCACACTCTTGGAGGCGCGCCCGGAGCTGTACACAAATCTTATTAAGTTAGCGGTAAACCGAGGAAAAGGCGGTGCAGTTAAAGAAGGCCTCAAAGTAGCAAGCGGAGAATACGTTTTATTTCAAGATGCCGACTTAGAATATGATCCGGGTGACTACGCTGCCCTCTTCTTACCGATCAAAAATTTCGATTCCGACATCGTGATGGGTAGCCGTGTAATTGCCCCCCGTTACACCCGCGTTCACTTTTTCTGGCACAAAGTTGGCAATCGGACGATTACATTTATTTTTAATGTTCTCTTCAATACGACATTTTCCGATATTTACACATGTTACCTTCTCTATCGCCGAGCCCTGGTTGATCCCGATAAGCTTCGGTCCGTAGGGTGGGAGCAGCATGCCGAAATCCTTGCCACGGCGACAAAGAAGGCCTCGGTAATCTATGAGGTTCCGATCAGTTACCATGGCCGTACATATGCCGAAGGAAAGAAAATTAGAGCCCATCACATATTTGCCATTTTATGGATGATGCTGTGTCGACGCTTCTCGTCGTAGCGTCGGGCGAAAGTTATTGAAGGTATAAGTTAGACGAGGTCCTCTGAATGACAGTCAAACCACTCACCGAAGAAGAACAAAAAACCTGGCCCAAGGAACCCTTGGTTACCCTCGAAAAGCCCTTTGCCGACGCCCGCGGACGCATCCAGCCTTTGGTCGATTTGATGATGGAAAGTGCTGTTCTTATTGAATCCACCAAAGGTTCTCTCCGTGCCAACCACTATCACAAGACCGATTGGCATTATTGTTACGTGCTCTCCGGTTGCATTGAGTATTTTCATCGCCCGACCGGCAGCAATACCAAGCCCGAGTGCATCATCGTGAAAGCCGGACAGATGGTTTTCACGCCACCCCTCGTGGACCACGGCATGAAGTTTCCCGAGGACACCGTATTCCTGACGTTGTCCCGCAACCCCCGGGACCAGGAATCGTACGAAGCCGACGTTGTCAGGATTGAGATGCTCTCAACCGATGGCACCATAAGCTGGAAACCGGACGACTAATCCCCTCATGACCATATCCTGTATCCGACGGTCGGATTGTCGCCTCTGCGGCAGCGAAAACCTCACCGAAGTGCTTTGCCTTGCCGCAACGCCGCCGGCAAATGCGTTTGTGCCCAAAGATCTGCGTAGCACTGAGCAAGCAAGGTTTCCCCTCGACGTTTTCTTCTGCGAGGCCTGTGGACACGTCCAATTGCTTGATGTCGTCGACCCCAATGTTTTATTCGAGAACTACGTTTATGTGTCCGGAACGTCGCCGGTATTTGTGGATCATTTTCGCCACTACGCAGAAACGTTGATGTCCCGGTTTCCGCTGGAGGGGCGCGGGTTTGCTGTCGATATCGGGTCCAATGACGGCACCTTGTTGGGGTTTTTCAAAGAAAACGGCCATTCGGTGTTGGGGATCGATCCGGCCCAAGAAATTGCACGCCAAGCGACGAAAAACGGCATCCCGACAATCGCGGATTTTCTAACGCCGGCACTTGCAGACGACATTGTGTCAAAGCACGGCAAAGCCGATTTCATTACGGCAAACAACGTCTACGCGCATGTGAATGAGCTGACCGAGTTGACGGCGAGCATTAGCAGCATCCTCGGCCACAACGGGGTGTTTACGTTCGAAGTGTCTTACCTCGTCGATGTCTATGAAGACGTGCTGTTCGACACGATCTATCATGAGCATCTCGACTACCATACGGTCGGGCCTCTTAAGACGTTCTTCGCCGCCAATGGTCTTGAGCTGTTTGCCGCAGAACGGGTCGATACCCATGGCGGCAGCCTTCGGGGTTACGTGCAACACCAAGGCGGGCCTCATGCTGCCAATGCCAGCGTTCAAGACCTGATCGCGCTTGAGCAGCGGCTTGGGCTGGACCAGGCCGCGACATACATAAATTTTGGCAATGCGATCGACGCTCGAAAGCAGGAACTGACGACGCTTCTTACCGCGATCAAGGCGGACGGTAAGCGCATTGCCGGCTTCGGAGCTCCCGCGAAAGCAACGACGCTCATGTATCATTTTGGTATCGGCCCGAAGGTCATCGATTTCATCGTCGATGACAGCCCTTTGAAACAGAATCTTTATTCGCCGGGACTCCACCTGCCGGTCGTTTCCTCCGACCGTCTATATGCGGAAAAACCGGATTATGTTGTCATCCTCGCCTGGAACTTTGCTGAACCAATCATCAAGAACCACACCAAGTTCTCGGACGGCGGCGGTAAATTTATCGTACCCTTGCCCGAGGTTCGGGTGATTTGAATAAGCTTAACACT
>JAQCKY010000536.1 GCA_027592155.1 Pseudomonadota bacterium | reverse complement strand
CGGTGACGACACTCCGTCTCGCGATGGGCGCGATCGAGGCTGGCCTCACCGAAATCAGAGATACCGGCACCCAGGCCGGACTCATCGAAAAGATGCAGACCCGGGCGCGGCTTTATGAGGTCCTCAACTATGAGGATTACAACGCGTTCGATACCGGCATCTTCAACTTCAAGCTCTAAACGGAGGGACTAATGGCAGAACAGGAAACCAAAATTTACCGGGGCCTGGATGGCGTTGTCGTCGATGAGACCGCGGTCTCGAAGGTTATGCCGGAGACCAACTCCCTCACCTATCGTGGCTATGCCGTGCAAGACCTCGCCGCGAACTGCCGGTTCGAAGAGGTCGCCTATCTGATCTGGTTCGGCGAGCTTCCCACCCAGACACATCTCGACGCATTCATAAAAAAGGAACGGGGCTACCGGTCCTTGAGCGACGACCTTCTCGCCGCCATCCGGCTCTACCCCAAGGACTCCCACCCGATGGATACGATCCGCACATCGGTGAGTTTCTTAGGGATGGAAGATCCCGAAGCTGAAAACAACGATCCCGCGATCAATCAGGATAAGGCGATCAAACTTTTTGCCCGCATCCCGACTGCCGTCGCGGCGGATTACCGGTGCCGCAAAGGGCTCGATCCGATCCCCCCAGATCCCAGCCTCGGGTTTGCCGAGAACTTCTTTCACATGTGTTTCGGTGAAGTGCCCGAACCGGAAGTGATCCGCTGCTTCGATATCTCGATGACGCTCTATGCCGAACACAGCTTCAATGCGTCGACCTTTGCCAGCCGGGTGATTACCTCGACCTTGTCGGATATGTACAGCGCCGTCACCGGTGCCATCGGCGCCCTCAAGGGCCCTCTCCACGGCGGCGCCAACGAGGCCGTGATGCATATGCTGCTGGAAATCGGCAGCTCGAATGCCGCCCAACAGTGGATTGACAATGCGCTTGCCAACAAAGGGGTCGTCATGGGTTTCGGCCATAGGGTCTACAAAAACGGAGACTCCCGCGTGCCGACGATGCATGACGCTTTTGTCGACATGGCCAAAATCAAAGACGGCGAGGACTGGGTTCGCACGGAGAAGATCGTCGCGGATACGATGCTGCGGGAGAAGGACATCCATCCCAATCTCGATTACCCCGCCGGTCCCGCCTATTACTTGATGGGCTTCGACATCGACCTGTTCACCCCGATTTTTGTCGTCAGCCGTATCACCGGCTGGTCCGCTCACGTAATGGAACAGCTCGCCGCGAACCGCCTGATCCGGCCGTTGAGTGCCTATAACGGCCAGGCCCAACGCAAGGTACCGGCAATCGATAAACGCTAGTGTGTCGGAGATGATTACCTGAGGAGGTCGGTAATGAAGATATATGCACGTGGGATAGCCGCCGTCTTTGTCCTGCTGATGGCGCCCCAAGCTCACGCCATCGATTTTAATCCCTTCTCCATCATCAAGAAGGCGGTCGAAGCGGTCGCCGAGGATCGAAGTTCGACCGACATCGCGACCGATATTAAGATCCAAACCAAGATCACAGCCAAAATCGTCAGAGGTATGAAAACCGGCGTCTTATCGATCAGCACAGATGTCTATGAACAGGACGTTCTCCTGACCGGCGCGGTTGAAGAGGCCAAGTACAAAACCCAAGCTGAAAAACTCGCCCGCGAAGTTGAGGGCATCAAGAAACTCTTCAACGAAATCCGCGTCGTCAAAGCAGTCGAAAAAGACAAAGGCACGGTTGAGAACTTCGTCGATGACACCGTAATCGAAAGCAAGATCAACGCCCTGCTGCTCGACGGCAGCGGCGTGAACGTCACCAATTTCCGATGGCGCTCAGTCGGCGGTCATGTGTTTCTATTTGGCCGCGCCCTGAGCCAAGCAGAACATGCCAAGGCAACCAAGATCGCCCAAGGAATAAAGAACGTGGTAAGCGTGAAGAACCTGGCGAAGATCAGGCCGAAGAGCTAACGCCTACTCCGCAGCCGTCGCATAAGCCTCGGCCAGTCCCGGCATCGTGAAACCAAGCGCGTCCAGTTTGGCGACCATCTCGGCTTTCTTTTCAGGCAAAGTTGTGTCCAATGGCGGACGCACAGGTCCCCATTCAGCATCGTTTCCGTAATGAGAAATCGCGGCTTTGAGGGCCGGGATGGCGACGTAGCTCACAAACACATCGCGGACGGCGTCGAGATCGTCCTGGAGTTTCTGAGCATCTGCCGACTGCCAGTTTGCATAAAGATGATCGATGGCCGCCGGGTTTACGTTGGCAGTTGCAGAGATGCATCCGGCACCGCCGTTCTGCATGTTGCGAAGCAAGAAGGACTCGGAGCCGACGAAGACACGGAAGTCATCCCATTTTTCGTCCAGCATAGCCTTGGTATTTTCCCACACGCCGCCGGAGTCTTTCACCCCGGCGATGATGGTTGGGAAGTCCTTCACCAGCCGGTCGATGAGCGGAACGCTGATCCCGACCTGGGCAATCGGCGGAATGTGATAGAGATAAATGCGGAGATCGTCGCTGCCGACCCTGTCGATGATTTGAGCGTAGGCATTATAAAGTCCGTCGTCGCTGACCCCCTTGTAGTAGAACGGCGGCAGCATCAGGACCCCGCCGCAACCGAGTTCGACGGCCTTTTTGGTCAGTTCCACCGTGTCCGGTATCGCGCAGCAACCGGTTCCGGGCATCATCCGCGCCGGATCGATCCCGGCATCGACGAGCCGGTCTAAAAGTTCCAACTTCTCGCGAAGGCCCAGCGAATTGGCCTCGCTGTTTGTGCCGAACACGGCCAATCCGCAATTTTGGCTCAACAGCCATTTGCTGTGGGCGATCAGGCGTCCGGCATCGGCCTCCATATCGGCGCCGAAGGGCGTGACGACGGGGCTCAAGAC